>JAUVKP010000043.1 GCA_030596185.1 Fidelibacterota bacterium
TTAAACTTCCTCGCGCTCTATTTGAAAAATATTAATTAAGCATAAAAGTGAATAAAAAACATAAAGGGAAATAAATGAAGTATTACGTGGGTATTGATTTTGGAGGTACCGGTATCAAAGTTGGGATCATTGATGAAAATGGTAAAATTGTCATCAAAGATTCATTTGTAACGGATCCAAGTAAAAACGGTGATGAAATTGTCAAACACATTGCCGAATGTACACAAAAGGTCATGGATGATTCCAAACTTCCTCAGGATGATATTTTGGGGATCGGTGTTGGTTGTCCCGGCTTGTTGAATCCTGAAACAGGTCAATTAAAAGTTGTAGTAAATATTCCCAATTTAAATGGTGTATATATCGCAAAAGGTTTGACGGATATTTTAGGTAAACCCGCATTCTTGGACAATGATGTTAATACGATGTCACTGGGTGAATTCTATTATGGTGCAGGTAAAGGCTTGAAACATGTTATCGCTTTAACACTGGGAACCGGTGTTGGCGGTGGTATCATTCTTAATGGCGAATTGTACCGCGGTGCTTCTTTTACAGCCGGTGAATTGGGTCATGTCTCCATCGCACGAGATGGTAAGTATTGTCCCTGTGGAAATTCCGGATGTTTGGAACGCTATGTAGGACGTGATGGTATCATCGAGAACTTCATGATCTCAAAGAACAAAGGTGTTGAAACCAGTATTGATAAATATCTTGAGGACGGTGAAGTAACGCCAAAAGCGATAGCAATGGCAGCCGGAGACGGAGACGCCTTGTCGATCAGAGTTTTGGAAGAAACAGGGAAGATACTGGGATCTGTATTAGCCACTTTAGTAAATGCACTTAATCCTCAAGCTATCATTATTGGTGGTGGTGTTTCCAATGCCGGCGAATTGATCTTAGGTCCTGCACGCATAGAAATGATGAAACTTGCATATTCCATTCCGGCAAACGATGTTGTACTCGTTAAAGCTAAATTAGGTAATGATGCAGGTTTAGTTGGTTCAGCTTCCTTGGCGGTTGCGAACTTAAAATAAAATACGCAAAAACGATATATTGGAGAGACGCAGCCCCGAAGCTTCGGGGCGTCTCTGCATTTTATGGTAATAATTTCCAATATTGTGTGATAAACATCATACATTTTATTATTCTCTTGATCGTCTTTCTTTTTTATTTCAATTGGGTCTTATATTGTGTAAAATTGGGACATAAAATATTTACACTGAAAGGATAAAATATCATGGCAAAAGATGACCGCTTAAAAGCCTTAGAAATAGCTATTGCACAAATAGACCGTCAATTTGGGAAAGGTTCAGTTATGTATATGGGTGAAGGTTCAAAACCTTTAAAAATAGATGCAATCTCAACCGGTTCTCTGAGCTTAGATGCAGCTTTGGGCATCGGTGGTATTCCTCGTGGTAGAATTACCGAAATTTACGGTCCGGAATCGTCCGGAAAAACGACATTGGCCTTACATTGTATTGCTGAAGCACAGAAATTAGGAGGCAATGCTGCTTTTATTGATGCTGAGCATGCTTTGGACCTTACCTATGCACAAAATCTTGGTATAAATATAAATGCTTTATTGGTTTCTCAACCGGATTGTGGTGAGCAAGCGCTCGAAATTACCGAGACACTTGTTCGCAGTAATGCAATTGATATTATCGTCATTGATTCGGTAGCGGCACTGGTCCCACGAGCAGAAATTGAAGGTGATATGGGTGACAGTCACATGGGACTGCAAGCTCGTTTAATGAGCCAGGCACTTCGAAAATTAACGGGGCTGGTCAGTAAATCTAATGTTTCGGTTGTCTTTATCAATCAGATCAGGGAAAAAATCGGTATTGTATTTGGTAATCCCGAAACGACCACCGGTGGCCGTGCCCTTAAATTTTATACAACTGTGCGTTTGGAAATTCGCCGTTCAACTGCAATCAAGGATGGAAATGATTTTATTGGTAACCGAACCACTGTAAAAGTGGTAAAGAATAAGGTTGCACCGCCGTTCAAGAAGACCGAATTTGACATTATGTTTGGCAAAGGCATAAGCTACACAGGGGATGTGCTTGATCTGGCCGTAGTATACAATATAATTGAGAAATCCGGCTCCTGGTACAGCTATAATAAAGAAAAGATCGGACAGGGACGCGAAAACAGCAAGGCATTTCTTGAAGAGCATAAAGATATGTTGGAAATCATTTCGAATGAAGTTAAAGACGCACTGGGAATTGGAAATAAACCCATAGAAGAACCGATCGAAAAGCAGGTTTAAGAAAGCGCATAGATATTATGCCGGCTGTTATACGCCTGACACAGCAGAAAAATCATTCGAATCGTTATAATTGTTTTTTAGACAATGATGAGCGTATCAGCATTACTGATGATCTTATTTTTAAATTTGACCTTTCTGCAGGTAAAGAATTAACTGAAGATGAATTGATCAAGTTAAAATCTGAAGCCGATAAAGTATTTACGCGGGAAAAGGCTCTGGAATTGCTCTCTTTACGTGAACATGGCTCAGGTGAACTCCGCACCAAGCTTTTACAAAAAGGCTACGAGAAAACGCATATAGCGGAAGTTTTAGATTACCTAAAAGATAAGAATTATCTTAATGACGAGCGCTTTGCAGAGCTGTATTCTGAGGAATTGATCCAAAGAAAGCAATTGGGTCCCATGAAAGTGAAAGAGAAACTATTTCAGCGTGGAATTGCATTGCAGGTCATCAATTCGATTCTTTTGAATTACGATCGAGAAATACAAATAAAGAACTGCTACTTTCACTTTATAAAGAAATTCAAAGCCAAAACAACATTTGATACTCGTGAAGAGAAGGCTAAGGCAATTCGCTATCTTCAGGGAAAAGGATTTTCCTGGGATGTGATTGCTGTAATAATAAACAATGAGAAATGAATTATAGACTGAGATGCTCAAATGAAACGGATTATAATTATTTCTATTTTAATTTTGCTTATTCTTACAATATCATGTAGTCATATTGAAGATGTTACTGTTCCCAATGGGGGAGTTGTTATCACACTTGATGATCATCATTTTATCAATTGGTGTCAGGTAGATTCCTTATTAAAAAAATATAATTGGAAAGCCAGTTTTTGTGTCTCACTCATTGGCTCAAGGAGTGACTTGGATATTCAAAGGATGCATAAACTTTATGAAATCGGGCATGAAATTTCCGGACACGGTTATATGCACGTTCATTCAGTTCTATATGCAGCAACGTATGGAATGGAAAAATATATTGAGGATGAAATTACTCCAATGATGGATTATTTTGATGCGGAATCATTAAATGTAAAATCTTTCTCTTATCCTTATGGAAGTAGAAGTAATTTCACGGATAATGAACTGCTTGATTACTTTGATATTCTTAGAGCTACCAGTGATGGTGTAAGAACAGCTGAAAAAAGTAAATGTTATTTTGATGGCTCACCAATTGTTTATGCATTAGGCTTAGATGATTATTTTTATCATTCTTGTGAAGAATACTTTATTAATTTACTGACTTATGCTCACGAGGAAGACAAAATAATCATATTTTATGGGCATAAACCTATAGAAACGGTAACAGGAAAATATCAAGTTAGTTTTCAAACCTTGGATATGATCTGTAAATACGCCTATGATAACAATATGAACTTTTACACACTATCAGATCTGGCAGATATGATCGAATAAAATATACAAATAAAAACATCTTGTTTATTCATGTTGATATTTCTTATATTTCCTCGCTTTTGAAATTAAATTTTATTACGGGATGTGGCGCAGCTCGGTAGCGCGCTTCGTTCGGGACGAAGAGGCCGAAGGTTCAAATCCTTTCATCCCGACAAAGCCGACGAAAGTCGGTTTTTGTCTTTATGTCAATATAGAGAGTAGAAAATGTACACGGTATATATCATTAAAAGTCTTAAAAGTGATAAATATTATACAGGACATACATTAGATGTTAAAAAGCGAATTGTTGAACATAATAATGGTATGACAAAATCTACAAAATCAGGAATTCCTTGGGAATTAGTTTATACCAAAGATTTTCCTTCAAAAAGCATAGCTCAACATATAGAATTAAAGATCAAACGAATGAAAAGTCGTACATTTATCGAAAAATTAATAAACAATAAAATTGATAATCATTTTTTTAAGAGGCCATAGGTTCACCCCGAGCGTTCGGGGTTCATCCCGACCTCAAAACCCATCGAAAGATGGGTTTTTGTTTTATCATTCACTTTCGTAAAAGCTATGCTGATTAGATATAATTCGTGATCCGAATAATATTTACTCAAAAATATTAAGTATATTTTTGCTGTAAAGACAAGGCATTGCCTTGTCTCTTCAAAGACAACCCTCAATATTGACGGTCATAGGATCTTTGGGTTTAAATTTAGCCTTTGTAGCCGAAACTATTTGGACGAAGTATGCTGGGGCTAATTATGTTTCTATAGAAGATATTTATTTTCAACCATCGACACTTGACTTTCAACTTTAAATGCCAAAAGAAAAGGGTTGGACACCTGTCCAACCCCTACTTTTATCTTTAAACTTTAGTCTTTAATCTTATTTATCCAGCGTCGTAGTGAATTTCTTTGCTACATCCAGATAGCCTTCCGCTTTTTCCTCGTCATATTTTTTATAAGCACGATAAGCAAGGTAATATCCTTGTGCAATACGAGCAGAGTCGGTTTTTGTCAGGGCGAATGCATCACCCATAAGTTCAGGTATAAGAAGTTTTCTTCCTACTATCAGGAGATCGGGTGTGCGCAAAGTTTCAACATTTTTGCGGTAGATGTTTGGCCATAACGCAGTGCGCGTGTAATATTGTTTAGAAAGTCCCCAAAGTGTATTACCGGGTTTAATTTTATGTATCAATGTTTGCTCATCTTCGGGTTCAATAGAAGGAGTTGGTTTCACCTGCTCTACAAGTTTAACGGGAGTTGGATCTTTTTCTTTTTTCTCAAGTATGGGTTCTTTTACTTCCTTAGGCTCAGTTTCCTCTACTTGTAGCTGTGGGATAGGTGCTTGTACAAAAATGCTCTCAGCCACTTCTAGGGGCTCAATCTCAGCTTCTACCGTTGTGGTTTCTACTACAGTCGGATGATCCGGGATAGTATCTCTATCCCAATTCCAATTCCGCCAGAAAGCAAGATCTTCCATTGAATCAAATTTAGTGGGAACGATATATATGACCACAAATATTAAGATGAGAAGCAATAAAGGAAGCAACCATCTCCATGCGGATTTTTTCTTTTTTTCTTCAATAACAAATGTTGGCATGATCTTCTTGCTATCACTTTTAGGTGGAAGAGGCGGTGGCGGTGTTGTCTTTTTCGGCGGAGCCTTAGGTTTGGGAGTAGGTTCTCCAAAAGTGAGATGCTCTTTTTCAATTGGTTTTTCTACATTGGGGATTATTACAGGCGCGGGTTTTGGAGCTTCTTTCTTTTTGATTTTTTTAGTTTTTAGCTTCGCATATTTTTCATTGACCTTTTCCCGTAAAGCTTTTTCAGGCTTGAATACCACTTTTTTATGTGCATGGATCAAACTTGCTTTACCCGTTTTGGGATTGACGGTTTCTCTTTCTGCAACGTCTTGAAGTTTGAAAATACCCAAACCTTTGATATTAACATTTTCATCTCGTCGCAGGCCTTCCTGGATCGTGATAAAAACATCTTTGATGAATTCTTTTGAAAATGCTTTCGTTCGGCCAGTAGAAACCGAAAATTCATCAATTAGCTGTTGGAATGTGATTTTAATCGGCATAGATCTGATCCTTATCTAAGGTCTTCTTTTAACTGTGCAGCCGGGACAAAACTTAAAAGCAATTTCTTCGGCAGTAAGACGTATTCCTTGCTTGCAGGATTGAATGATTGGCGACTGTTTTTTTCTTTTATGTTAAAAGAACCGAATTGGGGAATGACTGCTCCCGTTTCGTTTGTAAAATAAGATTCCAAGATAGAGGTAAGTGCTTCGTACAAGTCTTTACTTTCTGTTTTGGAAATTTCAGACTTTTCAGATACACTTTGGATTAAATCTGATGTATTCATAAGGTCTCCTTAATGGATTACTTTTAAAAATATCGGATTAGCTAGTAAAATGCAAGAAAAACCAAAGAAAATTCCAATATACAATAACTTGCATATTTGTGGGGTATGAAACGTGAGTCGTGAGAAAAAAGTTTAACTAACAGTATACAACATTGAATTTAGGAAAAAGTGCTGATAAGTGTGTTTCGGATCACAAATCGATACTTGACTCAAGTTTTATTGACACCCTGTGATACTCATCACAAATAATTTAAAATTCATATTTAGTACTGAAATGCTTTT
Source organism: Fidelibacterota bacterium (assembly GCA_030596185.1). GTDB lineage: Bacteria > Fidelibacterota > Fidelibacteria > Fidelibacterales > Fidelibacteraceae > M50B103. The sequence continues at coordinate 6,333 of JAUVKP010000043.1, forward strand.
CTTGAAATTCCCTTAAACCTTAAACTTTAAACCTTAAACTTCTAAACTGCTTGACTCATCGACCCATTTTTATCTTGTATGTTGTGAATAAAATATCAAGATTACGTCATGATAAACACAATAAAAAATCTCGACTTTGAAGAAATACAGGAATGGGCTGTCGCAAAGAGTTTAAAACCTTTTGTGGGACGCCAAATATTTGAATGGATATTTCAAAAAGGAGTTCATTCAACTGCAGAAATGCACAATGTTCCCAAAAGCGTAAAAGAAATTATTGATGCGGAAGGACCGCTTCTTCTTTTAGATCTTGAAACACACGAAATATCAGACGATGATAGTTCTGAAAAATTTCTTTTTAAGTGCAAAGACGCTTATGCGATCGAAACAGTATTACTGCGTTCGGGAAATCATTATACGCTATGTGTAAGTTCTGAAATAGGCTGTGCTATGGGTTGTACTTTCTGTAAAACGGGCGAAATGGGATTAAAGCGAAAGCTTCAAGCGGGAGAGATCGTTGAGCAAGTCCTGCTTGCAAGACGGATCTCAGACAAAAAGATAAACAATATTGTTTTTATGGGTATGGGGGAACCTTTCAATAATTATGACGAGGTTGTAAAAGCTGCAACGATCATGAACCATGCAAAGGGATTGAATATTGGCGCCAGACATATTACGATCTCAACTTCCGGTGTCGTGCCATATATCAGAGAATTTGCACATCTACCATTTCAATTCAAATTGGCGATTTCTTTGAATTCCGCTAATGATACAAAGAGAAGCGAATTGATGCCGATCAATCGCAGATATCCTCTGGAAGATCTGCTTTCGGCGGCTAAATATTATACAATTGTGACAAATAAATTGATATTTTTTGAATATGTTCTTTTGAAAGGTGTCAATGACACGGCTAAAGATGCTCATGAACTCATTGAAAAACTCAGTTCAATACCTTCAAAACTCAATATAATTCCTTACAATGAAATTGATGATCGTTTTAAACGTCCCGGCGAAAAAGATATTCAACGTTTTCTTTCTCATCTGGAAAATGTTTCCTTTGCGGTAACTTTGCGATATAGCGGTGGTAGGGGAATACGTGCAGCATGTGGACAGCTTTATCATGAGGTAATGGATTCATGATCAATAGCTGTCTGGAGGATATAACGCTTGCAAAGGCTCTGAAAGCACTAAAAAACGAAGAAGTGTTTATTTATCCCACTGATACCATTTATGGTTTTGGTGGTGATGCCATGTCTTCTAAAGTTCTTGATAAACTAGATTCACTAAAGCGGAGACCGGAAAATATGCCGGTCAGTATGATCGTTCGGAATAAAATGATGTTGTCACAATATGCTCATATTCCTGCAAAGGCAGATTTGTTGATCGATCAATTTCTTCCCGGTGCGCTAACCTTGGTAC
>JAUVKP010000232.1 GCA_030596185.1 Fidelibacterota bacterium
CACCGAAGATACTTATGCTGTTATCAGCGTTGAAGACAGTGGGATCGGCATGACCAAGGAAGAAAGCGAACGCCTGTTTGAGGAATTCTTCCGTGCAAAAAATATCTATACACGCAAGATCAGCGGAACCGGACTTGGAATGACTATACTCAAGAAGATCGTTGATGAGTACGACGGCAAGATCAACGTTTTCAGTGAATATGAAAAAGGCAGTATTTTTACTGTTTATCTTCCTCTGGCGAAATAGTAACTGGTAACTGGTAACTGGTAACTGGTAACTGGTAACTGGTAACTGGTAACTGGTAACTGGTAACTGAAGATAACCACAGATTTCGCAGATTTCACAGATAAATTAAACTACGTTTTGAGATTATAGGCAAGAAGGCCAACAGGATATTCTTTGTGCTCTTTGTTTGTTGGCGATTTGTTTTGCTGTGTCTTATTAATCTTTGTGGTTAAAATATATTCTTCTTAGTGACTTTGTGGTACTTTGTGTCTTTGTGTGAGGTCTTGTCATTTATTTATATTCGCAGATCAATTCCAGTATCGAATCTGTGATCCGTTCTGTTTCCTTTGAGCTCAACAAATGACCATTTACCAAAAATGAGAATACGATATTTTCACCCGATGCCGTTTGAGTATATCCACTAAGTCCGCGGACGTTTGAAATAGTCCCGGTTTTTGCTAAAACACGTCTTTCTGCAGCCGTTCCTTTCATGCGTCGTCTCAAGGTGCCATCTACACCTGAAATGGGCAGTGTATTCATCCAAACATCTTTCAGTTCACTTCTGTACATCCCTTCCAATATTTTGACAAGCACATGCGGTGAAATATAGTTGTATCGCGTTAATCCTGAGCCATCAATATAAGCCCAACTTCCCGGCTCTATGCCAAATTCGGTATAGACAGAATCCATGATCTCACGCCCGGCTTCTATTGAGCCTAAACCTGTTTCATGCCAGGACAGTATTCTTGGCATGGTTTCGGCATACATATTCTGACTGCGTTTCATCAGACGTGTAGCTACTTGAGAAAGCGGAACTGAATAATAATTTGCCAGTTCACGATAATTTTCATCAATAGGTGCATGCACCCAATTATCGATCTCATCACAATCTATAGGACTTCCATTAACGACAATTCCATTCTCCTCCAATGTTTCCTTAAGTACATGTACATAGAATTTCGTCGGATTATCAATCGTTGGTGTACGTTCAGTAGTATCGCTACCGGCCACAAGCTGCCCATTTAAGGTGATCTCATTCGAATAAAAATCCCGATTAAGATATATCTTATTATAACCCTCTTCGACGATCTCAAAATCTTCTTTCAATGTAAAATAAGAAGATTCAATATTCGGGATCAATACAACCTGACCATCCACGGTAGCAGACGGTACGATCTTTACATCAACATAATTTTCATTGAATTGCAGGGCACCGAATTGTGCGGCATACCAGACTTGCTGATAGTCCCAAGCCCATCCTTCACCAATATGTACATCATCGAAAGCATTGTCATCACCGATAATATTTCCGTCTATCCTGTAAATGCCTTGTGATTTCAAAGTATCCACCCAGGCTTTAAACACCGCTTTGGAATCATCCATATAACGTTCATACATTGTGGGATCACCATTGCTCCATACTACGAGATCACCGGAGAGCGTACTGTTTTGCACTTGTCCTTTGCTCAGGACATGCGTTTCAAACCTAAAATCCGGACCCAACACTTTCAGAGCTGCAGCAGTAGAAGGTATTTTGTTATTGGATGCCGGCATGAAAAGACGATCTTCATTTTGTGCGTACCAGATATCCTCGCTATCCAAGGATTTGATCATTACACCCCAGTGCGCATGAGAAAATGCTTTATCTTGGATCAAAGCATCCACTTTTGTTATCATCGTGTTAAAATCTGCCGACCCCTTTTTCCGGATCGTTTGTGTTGTACTTCCACATGAAATAAGCAAAAGCACAATAGATAGTAAAATTCCTAATCGTTTCATTCCTGCTCCTATTCGTATTCTTTCATCACGGCACAAATGAAAACTAGATCTTTTGTGTCTGATGTATTTCTGTATTGATGCTTTTCATGAGGCAGGATCAATGAAAAGTCACCTTCTTTTACAGAATGCAATTTCCCCTGTTTATCCTGAATAGCGCCCTCGCCGGAGATGAAGTAATTCACATGTTCCGATTCATGTATATGAAACGGCGTATGACCACCCGGCTCTAAAGTAAAAACACGGAAGGATATATTCGGACTATTATCTTCTTTCCCAATGGGCACCTGACGAAAAGCATTCTTGACACCTTCCATATCAACCGGCTTTGGGGGAATTTGTTTTAATGACTTAATGATCATATTACATCCTTCCTTGCTAATTTTTTAAATAATTTACATATAAAGATCTTTTATAAAAACAATTCTTTGTCAGTCATATAAAATTCTAAAAGATATCAAAAGCCCCGTTGTGAACGGGGCTTTTAAAAATATTTACAGAATTGATTGAATTATTCTCCAACCAGTTCTTCCATTTGTGTAATGATATCATCGAATAATTGAAGTGTATTTGCGATCGGATCAGGTGTTGATATATCTACACCTGCATTTTTCAGCAATTCGATAGGATATGCACTTGAACCACTTCCAAGAAAGTTCATGTATCGTTCCATCGCACCATCTTCTCCATCAATCACCATCCGGCTCAAAGCCGTGGATGCACAAATACTGGTCGCATATTTATATACATAAAATTGACGATAGAAATGTGGGATACGACTCCAAGTCAGTCCGTATTCATCATCAATGACAAGAACACCTTCATAATATGACTTAAGGATATTCATATAGGTATCGCTCAGTGTTTTAACTGTTAAGGGAACACCTTGTTCAGCCAAACTATGTGCTTCGCGTTCAAATTCTGCGAACAGAACTTGAGTATAAAGCGTACCCTGAAGATTATCGGCCCATTGGTCAAGCAATGACAGTTTTTC
>JAUVKP010000252.1 GCA_030596185.1 Fidelibacterota bacterium
AACGACCAGAGCAATAATAAGGAAGATGATCCGGCGATCGAGACTGTCTAATTTTTCTAAAAAACTTACTTTAGCCATTTTAGTCTCCTCCCATGAATGATTTTTCAATACCCAGGATGATGCGTAAAGAAGTACCCACAATGCCGAGTCCGATACCGATCATAATGGCACGAGCACCAGCAGCATTAGGATATTGATAGAGCCATTCCTGGATCGTTGGAAGATGTAACCACGATAGCCATGCTATTTTTTGTGTCCATGCGGTTAAATATGCGCCAAGAGGAACACGGCCAAGCATGATCAGGATACCGGATACAAGGAGAACGGTTGCCTCCGCGTTACGTATCTTGAATGCCCGGTAGGATGCTGATGCAACAAAGAATGCCAATAAAGCAAACATTGTTGCTGACAGGGGAGTAAAGAATGAATAGAATATCCAACGATAATAGGTCTTCTGTCCCTGAACATGAGATCCCCATTGTAATTCGCCCAAGCTAACCGTAGCACCCAATGCTTCAAGTTCACCGATTGCCTTTTTAGCGGCTTTCTTTGAAACAACAGCCTTATGAAGAAGGATCTGTTCACCTTTTTCATCCGGATCACTATATATAGACCGAGTGTCTTCAAGATCGTTGTTGGTAGCTTCGGCAATATAAACATAGACGGCTTCGGGATTATCACCGGGTGATTCTAAATTTGGATAAAATCCACCTTTAATCATAAAGCCAAAAGTCAGAGTCATAAAAAATGCCAGCACTGCTGCTAAACTATAGACCCAGCCTTTCTGGCGTTTGACAACTTTGCGACCTTGTAGCTTCAATAAATTTAAAGCACCAAGGATCATCGCAAAACTTGCAATAATATCGTACCACTGCGTCGCATGGATCTCTAGTTCATCGAAAGGAGCGTGCGGGATGAACCAGGACAGGAGCATAATAACACCCACTGCGGCAACAATGATAGATGGAATTGTTCTTTTCCAAAACATATATGTTTACCTCTTATTTATGATCCTGCGAACAGGTTTTTGAAGAAATGTAGATTAAATGTCTCAAAGAGCACACCTAATCCCAAACAAGCCATTAATATAGCTTTTACAATATCCTGACCTTTGATGGAACCGAGAAGTTTCGGATCGTCACCAAGATAAGCGGATGCCGCAAAGAATTCCTCACCGATCAATGTATAATCACAAGCCGTGACAAAGAAAGGTATCTGAGAAGGTGAACCCGTACCGGCGATCTGAATAGCACCAATGGAGTTTCCGGTTTCAGCCATGATCAGAGATTCTGCAAAGAATTTACCTTGCAGGAAAACGGCTGCGGGTTTTTCGCGAAGCATGATGCCATCAACGGCTGCAGCAAATGCAAATTGGTCATCTGTGTAATAATGAACCATGTCGGCTGAGAAGAGATCAGGTCTGCCTTCTGAAATGTAAGAAGCCTGGACCGTCTCACGACCGGATTCCATAACCAAAGAACGAGAAACCGGAACATTGAGCTCCGCTTCGTAACGTGCTGTCATTTTTGCCACATGACCCAAAATGATCAAACCGGAAATGGTCTCAACCTGATCAAGGTCCATAATACCGGGAACGAAAAGAACAGAGCGTCCCATTTCAGTTGCACGGCCGACAGCTTCTTCAAAAGCTTGTAAACCGGCGACAGGACGTAAGTAGATCTTTTTGTTTTTTCTGGCGCGACCGATAAAGTAAAGAATAACCCCACAAATAATTATCAAGGCAATAAAACGATTCAAACGGTTAGTATTGAACCATTTTGCTCTAGTAGTTATTCTTTCAGAGAGGGCTTCACCCACAACGGTGCGATTTTCATCCAATGCGATCACTTTGAATTGTGTAGAAATATCATTTTCGATATTTATACTGAATTCAAGATCACGGGTTTCTCTAAAAGTAGCCCATGTTCCTGATTCAAAGCTTGTCTGCACAATGTAAATGCTTGATGCTTCAGTTGGCGTGATAACAATATTTACTTTATTGCCATCAGCCGCGGAACTTTCAGTTTCTGCAGAAATTGCCAGATCGGCAAATGCAAAACTAAAAAGTCCCAGAAGAAGGATCAGCATACATACAGTACGTTTTGCGATCATTTAATCCTCCAATTGCAATGTATGTTGTTTGCTTTTTCTATCTTTTTTTCTTTTTTTTTGGTTTAGGTGGTAATTCATTTTCAAGTTCTTCTATTCGTTGCAAAATACGTTCAATGTTTTCTCTTTTTTCAAGAAATTCGGTAAAATTATAATAACGATTTCCGGGTTTCATCAATGATTCAATTATAGGTCCAAAAAAGTTCAGGGTTTGAGCGCCCAGAAAATTAAGAGGTTTTAAAACCTCCATAAAAAGAACCGCAGGAACTGATAAACGTCTGCTGACGATCTTGCCTGCGATCTTATCGATCATTTCTTTTTCGAATACTTTATCTTCCAAACCCGTTTGTACCCCGTAATCGGTATAGTAAAAACCGATAACTATTATAATGACTTCTATTTAATTTACTACAACGGAAAAAATATAAACAAAAATGCCAGAAACTCCAATCTAAACTTACTGCTAAAATAAATAATAAGAAGTAATTATAACTTACTTTTCATCGGGATTTTCAATAGAAGGGAGTTTTTTTTCAATTATCTCAATCACTTGTTCTTTATTCTTATTGCAGATGAGTAAAAATGAACGATAATTGTCTAAACGCGAGCTTTTTTTCATTGTGTATAATTGTATGGTGTTTTTATCTGATTTGTATC
>JAUVKP010000086.1 GCA_030596185.1 Fidelibacterota bacterium
CCCGGGGCAAATCATGTTCCTCAACAAAATATTTCTTTTCAACTTTTCAACTATTCAACTATTCTTGTGGTTTCTTGATCAATACCAACAATCTGTTCATCAATAACGATGATGATACACCGATTAAAGTATACCATGTCCATCTAATATTATGCAATCCTTCCCAACCATCAATAATATTTTTAAGATTTAGTGGATCGCTTTCTTGCGTAACAATAATAAATGTCATGACCGCAATCGAGAAAAAGAAAGGAACTGCATACTGCCAAAAATCACATTTTTTAAAGAAACGGACTGCAACAAATACCCCCAAAGTACCTCCATAGGTAAACGATGCAATTGATAATCCTATAACCACCAAAGGACTGCTCTGATTCGCAAAGATCATAGCTCCAAACACCATTATAATACCCCAAGCGAGAGTAGCAAACCGGCTAATCTTCAGCCACTTGCCTTCGTCAGTTATGTTCTTGAAAATAGGTTTAAAGATATCAACAGTGATCGAGCTCGACATTGCACTAAGTGAGCCGCTGAGGGTTGTCATTGAGGCTGCAAAAATACCCGCGACAGTGATTCCTTTAACAACAGGAGGTAGATTTTCAATGATAAATTTAGTGAACAATTCATCCGGTTTTGTAATACTCAAAGCTTCCAAACTTGCACCGTTCCAGACCATATAGAGCATAGCACCAATACAGAGAAAAATAATAAATTGCACAAAAACAACCAGACCGCTTCCGATCATCGCTTTCTTGGAATCCGCAGTGCTTTTACAACTAAGGATACGCTGAACGATCAATTGATCGGTACCGTGACTAGCCATAGATAACATGGCTCCACCAATAATACCACCCCAAAGCGTATATCCTTTTGCTCCATCTAAATTGATTAACATCAGTTTACCTTTTTCTACGAGATCAGCGACAGACGCACCTGCGTCAGGAAGCATATTCATCCCAATCACTAAAGCGACAACAGCTGCTCCCATATAAATGATCCACTGAGCAAAATCCATCCATACAACGCCTTTAATACCGCCCATGAGGGTATAAGCCACCGTAACTGTCCCCAAGAGCAAGAGAGAATAAAAATAAGGCATTCCGGTAATCATAGATAAAGGAATAGCTACGGCAAAAAGGCGAACCCCGTCTGCAAGAAGTCGTGTGGCCATAAAAGTAATGGACATGATCCGTTGCATGGTTACACCACCTTTTTCAGTGATCGCCTGATAAACTGAAATGAAGTTACCTTTTGCATACATGGGAATAAATATCCCCGCAACCAGAATACGACCTATGATATAACCAATACATACTTGTAAAAAAGTAAAATTTCCCAGATAAGCTAGTCCGGGAATAGATAAAAATGTCAGTACGGATGTTTCTGCGGCCACAATAGAGATCATGACAGCCCACCAAGGAAGCTTATTCCCTGCTGAAAAATAATCTTTCATATTTTTTACACTTCGTCCCAATAATGAACCGGCAATAAATACACCGATCATGAATGCAGCAATAATGGCAATATCTACCCAATGCATGTTTGACCCTTTTTTGTTTACAGATTTTAAAAACCCGTCCCGATCAATTTCGGGACGGGCAAATATACAACAAAGAACTGTTTTTAAAAATTAAAAATTGAATCCTGTTTCAACACTCATGATCGTTACATTTTCAGTTTTAGGGTCGATAACGGCATCACCGTTCATATCACGATATGTCAACATGTAATTATAAACGATGCTTACACCGCCACCGAGATCCATACCCAATTTTGCACCCATAACGGTTCTTTCTGAAGGATTTTTAAAATCCCAGGGATTCTGATCATTATTGCGATGATAATAAGCCATGACCTCAGATACCAGAGGTATGGTTCCCTTGGGCACAGAAGCTTCAACCTGGAATGTCTGCAAAACATCACCCAGTCCGGATATCATATTCATGTAATTACAATCCAATGTAAAGAAGTTGGCAATATTGATCCCAATAGAACCATAAAACCCCTGTGACTCAGGTAGATTTATTGCAAGCAATTGATCATATTTTGTTTTTGCAATGAAATTCTGATTCTCATCCTGGACGAAATATACACGATTCAAATCGTAATTTCTATCAAAGAACCCATATTGGAAATTTTCTTGTGCCCAGCGGTATTCAAGTTTAGCAGTCAGGAAATTACTTACTGTGATCCCAATACCTACAGGCGATGTACCAATAAAGACATTATCAGTAGTAAGATCCATTACAGAAGTATTTCCATCAAGATAACCTAAAACTGCACCAACCGAATAGAGCTCCATAGAGAATCCACTACTACGAATTATCGGAATAGTAATATCAGCAGATGCCGAGAATACTGCAGGATGCTGTGTCATGAGGGTATCAATGGTTGGGATATAGATGGTCTCAATACTGTCAATACTCTCATAGCCATCGTAAGTTGGAAACATGGGATTGATATATGTATCAATAATTTCAGTGGTTAAACCCGGTACTGGAGTGTATTCCCATAAGTTATTACCATCATCATCAACGTCAGCAGCATCAGCTACACCATCACCGTCCGTATCAACATGGAAATTCTCATTAAGCGGGAACATGTCCATCAAATCGGCATACCCATCTCCATCAATATCATCTTCAAATGCATTGAAAGGATTTAGATCTGCGACTGCACTTAAACCAACTTCCAAAAATCCGCCAACAGCAAATCTACCACCCACAAGGCCCGGCATTGTACTAACACCGGCGATCTCAGTCCAATCTGCAATAAAGCCATAGAAACTCAAGGCTATTCCTCTTTCTTCTTTGTTTTTATTGCTAATACCAAACTCAGTTCCAAAACGTTTCTTGACCGGATATTCCAGCATATTTGTATAACGGTCAATTGAAATTCCATTGACAAAAGTAACTTCATCCAAACCACCGAGCCTAATATAGAAAGGATCGTATTTGGTTGCCCAACTTAAGTAGTACAGCATATTCAGGTAATCTTCAAATTCATCCCAATTATGCGTACTGATCTTGCCTTCGGCATTGATATACACCGCAAGGTCTAAACCCATGCTTAATTTACTAATGGTAAAGGTCGGACGAAATGCGATTTGGTTGTAGAGTTGCCCATCAATTGTGACAGCACCGATTCCAAAGCCTGTTTCAAACATAGAAGCCAGACCCGTATCTTCCCCGTCTTCTGCCTGGACGGCAAAAGGTATCATCATAATCAGTAACATAACTATAAGCGAACATGTCTTTTTCATCCTGCTTACTCCTTCATTTATTATTAATATCTAAGGTAATATAAATGACTTTTTGCAAAAGTCTAATAATTTTCTTCTAACTGCTTACTTTTAATTTGCCCTGTATTCCGAATTTTTCATCCACAAATACGGCAATATGAACAATATCCGGGATACTTGATGCTTCTTTTAAGACACTGTTTATGTCAGCACTATTAATGATTTTATTCGCAAAAGCAGTTGCATACTGGTCTGCCAGGATGGTGTTTTTACATGCGACACTTACAAGATCGGCCTTGCCAAAGCTTTTTGAATGCCCAAATTTCCCCGATGAAGCACATAGACCTATAGGTGAATCCTGAGCTTCAATGATAAGTTTTATTTTATTTGAAAGAGGATGATCACCGGCAAATAGTTGCACATGAATATCAGATGATACATCAATATAGTTATCTCCCCCATTCTCTATTATGATCTCTTTAAATCCAAATTCATTTTTACATGCTATGGCAATCTCTTCAGCAAAAGCACCGGCAATCCCAGCCATTGGCCCGACACCTGTTATAAAAGAACAATCTGATAATTTCCTGATAAATTCAGGAGATGTAAGCGGCACATTAAGGGGAACTATAGCATGTTCAAACTCAGGTGCGATCAAAAAATAATCTTCAAATGCTTTCCAGAGAACTCTACACTTGCTATCTACAAAGCTTCGTACTTCATCTATTGATGTTTTTGAAAATATATCAAAGGCAATCCATATATCCGTTTCCCTGAAACGATATGTAAATGAAGTAAAACGCTCCCCCATGTTCCGTCTGTACCATCGGGGTTCATACATGATCAATCTTTCGCTTGAAGGTTTTTAAGTTCTTTATCTTTGGGAAAAGATTGAACAGCCTCACTAAGTTGAAATTCACCTTTTAGTATCTGTTCTTTTAATATCTCAGCTATTTTACGGGCTTTTTTCAGTGATGACATTGGCTGTGTTGAAACCGTTTTACCTTTAAGACTAATTTTGCCACTCTGTAATTCTTCATAATTTGCTGTAGTAATAATTGGAGAACCCGGAAGTCCGTAATCTCTTATATAAGTATCAATCTCTTTATTTCTTACGGATACACATTTAGCAATGTCTTCATCAAGGATCGGGATGGGTATCCCAATGCCGACGAACATGCTTACACCATACTTTTTATAATAAGCAGCTTTGATAAACTCCGGATCCATCTTTTTCATATCACCTGTAACTGTTAGGGTTGCTGATTGCATGATAGGGACACCCTGCTCATTTTTTTCAGTACGGGATCTGTATTGAGTTCCATTCCAAGTAACATAACCTTGGGCACCTCCGAGAAAAATACGCGTTCCGATTCCAATCGTTCTTAGATCGGGATCATTCAATAAAGGACTTAATTCACCGGATGTAGAATAGGTAACATTCCCGTGTTCCGGTTTCAGTACCCCCATGTATGTAAATTTCTTATCGGGAGTCGAATTTGTAGCGGCAGGATAGTTTTGATAAGCATTTCGTGGATTGTGCAAGATCATTTCATTGACCGTGTCACGATTAATCGTTGCTTTTAGTGACTTTCTTGGATGGCAATCCGTACCTTTGGCGGTAACACGAAGTTCAACATCTTTTCCGGCTATCAACTCTTCTATCACATGAGCGCCTCCATAGGAAGGGTCTTTGTCAGATTCTTGAGTAGCACCAATGTATGCATCCGCTGCGGCTATTCCGCCATAGGCTTCAACACCATTAAGAGTAATATGCTCCATACGCATAGGTGGAGATGGATGACCAAAATTTATAAATGCACCGGAAGAACACATAGGTCCAAAGGTTGCGGTTGTTACAACATCAACTTTTTCAGCGATCTCTGCGGTAGAATATTTTTCTGCCATTTTTGAGACTTCTTCAGCTGTTAATACCACTGCCTCGCCAGCTGCGATCTTTCTATTTATTTCCTGATAAGTTTTTGTCATAAAATTCCTCTTATTTGTTTGAATATAATAATTTTTATTCACAAAGTATAATCGAATAATTGAATAATTGATTGATTTGTCGATAAGTTGATGGTCACCTGCCGGCCGTAGGCCTACTGCGCCGCCGTGCCGCCCATAGCCCTTGGGCGAAGGATGGAAGTAGCTTAGCTACGAAGGCTGAATTTTAACCCCTTGAAAGTCGAATTGTCGAGGGTCGAGAGTTAAAAATATATTAACCCCGAGTTTATCGAGGGGTTGAACTCATAATAACCCGGGGTGAAACCCCGGGCATCAGAGTATCTTTAACCTTCAACC
>JAUVKP010000048.1 GCA_030596185.1 Fidelibacterota bacterium
CTCTATGATCCACTCATAAGCTTTTTCACGCTGTTTCTCACTGAGTTTTTTGGAATCTCGGATCAATTCATTAAAAGCATCCGGAGGGAAAGTCACAGCTGCAGCTGTGACCGGTCCCGCAAGGGGACCTCGTCCGGCTTCATCCACACCTACGATGATCTCATGATCTTTTCTAAAGGTATTATCAAATGCCTGTAGTGATGTTGCGTCACCCGACATAGTTTATTTCTTTAGAGTAGTTGATTTCTTTTCAGAAGTTGTTTTATTTGTGCCCGTTGTAGAGCTTTCCTTACTTTTCTCTTCTTTTTCTTCTTCTACCGGTTCTTTGTATTTAATGATCTCTTTTTTGACCGGTATGGCTTTCTTCACGCTTGTTGTCTTAGGGCTTACTGTTTTCTTTATGCTTGTCGTCTTCGAGCTTGTCGATTTATTTGTATCGACTGACGTGGGTTTCTTTACCAGAGAAGTAGTTACCGGTTTTTTCTTGTATTGATATTGATCCGAAGGAGTTTTTTTACTGTTATCGAGATCAATTTTACCTTGGCTTTCTGTTCCATCACTAGGTCTGGGCTTAGGTTTTGTCACCGGTTCTTTTTCTTCTTCAGGTGTTTGAGTTGGAGAATTAGGTGTACCATCAACAATGATTGTTGTGGGTGGCGTTACAATAATAACCGGAGGGGGTGTAGGAATATAGACCGGATCGGGTGTATAATCAATACTGACTGTGGTCGCGTAAACAACTTCACCGGTACCAACTTTAAAACAACGAACCGAGATCATATCGTCGTGTCTTCCACGGAGAATACGACCATGTAAAATATAATCTGCCTGAACTAGTTGTTGTATTTCATAGCCTTTATTATCGATCAAATTGGTTTGTGATAATTCGCGTTCTTTTACGATCTCATAAAGTGATGCGCGTTCAACAACAATAGGATTACGATAACGTGTAAGCCCTGAAACGATCATTCCGGCAAAAAAATCACCGCGATTGATCCTATCACCATATTCATCGGTAAAATTCAATACTGCAATAGTTTTATAGCCACTTCGTTTAAATCGACGGGCCAATTTCCTTGCAATAAAACTGGCAGCTTCTTCTTCACTGTCTACCGTAACAAAGGGTTCACTATTCTGGAAGTATTGGTTATAATCATATTGTCCGTAGTATGTGCTGCAACTACTAATGAATAATAGAATGCTCGCTAGTATAAGAATCTTTTTCATTTTTTCCCTTTCTTAGGTTCTATTAAAATATATAAATCAATAAGGATCATCTCCTGGCATCCATGGAGTTAGTCTTACATTTTTAGTTTTATGGGGATTTGGGTTTCCTGATATTTCTTGTGGCTGTTCAAAGACTTCATCCGGTGCATAATTGATACAAATCGTTCCAGCATAAATCACTTCACCGCTCTTCATATTAAAGCAACGAATAGATATTCTGTCTTGAAACTCTTCTTTAAGAATTCGTCCATGAAGAATGTAATCCATTTTGAAAATACCAGCTAAATCTGGATCAGTGTTCTCTGCCATACCAGCTAATTGGTTTTCTTCAAGGAATTTATAATAGGGTGCATGATCGAATAATTTTGAATTATGTTGGGAATCTAATAAAGATACGATCTTTTGGGGTAAAGTATTGACATGATCAATTCTACCGCCATTTTCATCTGTAAATGACAATACACCAATAGTCTCTTGCGCATTATGTTTGAGAATGTGGTTTACTTTATTTGAGATGTGTAAGGTAGCAGCGTCTTCACTATAGACGGTAATAAGAGGCTCATTTTTTTGAAAGTATTGATAGTAATTATAGTTACTGTAGTAAGAGCTACATGATCCCATCATTATAATGATCAAGGCGAATATCAATATCTTTTTCAATTTTCCCCTTTTTAAGTTTCTATAAGAGTAATATATAAAATTGCTTCATTATGTGGAAGTATTATTCCCGTTTATGAAGGTAATTTCCATATAAAATATAATGACGGGGATTTAGCTTATGTTCCTTAATTGGAATGATGGGAAATTCTCCCGATTCGACATTTATAAGTTCTATTCTACCTTTCCCCATTTTAAATGAAAGTGATATATCATCTTCTTGTGCTTTCAGCTGAAAATCTGTTTTTCCACATTGAATTAAGGTGTCTTTATCAAGCATATTATAGTTTTCTTCTATCGGTACATCAATTTGGGGAATATAGACCCGGCATTCCGGGTATCTTCTACGGATCGCTACAATATTGCTATATTTATTTTTCTCCCAAGCTGTTACAAGAATAGAGACATCTCGTGATCCCCAATGATCAAGAAGCGGTTGTATACTCCTTTCAAAATCGTTTGAATTAAAACGAACTGCTCCGGTATTAATGATCATAGCACTCCTCCCCCTTCTGTAAACGATCGCTTCACCCTTCTTTAAAGATAATTGAATGAGTTCGGGACGAGTGGACAAAACAAACCATACAAAACAAGAAAGTAAAGCGCCTATACTTAAACGGATCTTCCAAATTTTCTTATCAACACAAGTAATGACCAAGCAGATCAACAAAACACCAAAAACGAGAGGTTTCCAGTATGAAGATATTTGCAGGGTCCAAATACCCGATCGTGAGGCCAATCGTAAAACAAAACAAAAAACATCTAAACTGATATCAAGAGCATAAATAACAAGATCGGATATTATTGTTGGTAAATAGAGTCCCGGTAAAGACAAAATAGCACAGATCATCACGCAGAATGTTAAGGGAATGACAAGTAGGTTCAAGAACATTGAAGCAACTTGTAATGAATTAAAGTAAAACATCGCAACAGGTGCGGTAAAAAGAGCCGCACTTAAAGAGACACCTAACATATCGGTCATATAACGGACGAGAGGATTCTTAGTTTTTACTGGTAACCATGTTTTAATTTTTGAATATCCGATCAAAATGCCAAATACGGCAGCAAAAGAAAATTGGAAACCCAGATCCTGCAAAGAAAAGGGATTTACCATCAATAATATAACCGCAGAGGCGGCCACCGCATTCAATGCTTGATACTTTCGTTGAAAAACCGGAGCAAACATAAGCATGACCGACATTAAAGATGATCGAATGACCGAAGGGGATCCACCGGTAAGGAAACAATAAAAGATAAGAAATAAAGCAATAAAGATCGACCGAGGTACTCGCGGAATACTTAAAGTCAGCAATAGCTGGTAAATAATGAGCATGATAAGACCCACATGCAAGCCAGATACAGCCAATAAATGACTCACGCCTAATTGTCTGAATAGATCGGCAATACAAGCTGGGATCTCTGATTTTAAGCCAAGTAGCAATCCATTAACCAGACTCCCCTTTTCAATACCCAAGACTGACAGAAATCGAACGGATATATCATATCGAACCTGATGTGAATAATAGATCAAAGGTTTTGTTATTCCCATATCTTCGATCTTGGTGCTTTTTTCGATCTGGAAACTGTGAGATAATCCATGTACTTTAGCGTAATTTAAATAATTGAAGGAATAGGGATTATTGCTTGAACTAATGGGCTTGCATTTGATACTCGTAAAATGATAACTTTTGCCGGGAAGTAGAACCCCCAACCCTTTCCGAGCATATAAAGTACCCTTGATCTTCTGTGAACCAATTTTTGTTTTCACAACATAGGAGTCAATATAATAGGGATTTGTTTTTTGTTTTAGAACAGTCAATTCCAAAGGCAGACTTTGCTCCGAAATATCATGCTTTTCGGTAAATCCCTGTTCCGCTGAAGTCAATCGCAAGAGCCCGCAGAAAATAATGCAAAGGATAAATAAAATATTCTCAACTTTTTGGTCTTTAGTTGAAAAAATCAATATCAGCACCATAAACAATAATAATACCGTTATCCAAAAAGGGATGGAAATGATCATCCCAATAAAAATCCCAACGCAAAAATATAAAACATAACGCAGGGCGGGCGCCGTTGTAAATGACATATGATCCCCCTCATAAACAACGGATGAATTTAGTTAAAATGATCTTAAGAAACTATAGCTTCAGCAAATGCTGAAAGAAGTGTGTTTAATGTCACAGAAATATTATTTAAAATGATTGACCAAGGGCATTTTGCGGCCCTGTCCGAAGGCTTTTGACGTTACTCTCAAACCTGGTGCCGCTTGCCAGCGTTTGTATTCCGTGATACGGATCATATGCATAATACGATGAACAAGTTCGGGATCCTTCGTCTCCTCGATCAACTCTTCAATAGGTTTATTGATAAGCAAATCGTCTACAAGCGGGCTAACAATATCATAATCAAAAGGATCATATTGGTCTTCTGCCAATTCTGCAGATGGCATTTTATCGATGGTATTTTGAGGAATAGCGTCATATCCATACTGCTCATTTATATATCGGGAAAGTCCATAAACATCCAATTTATTAAGATCACTGATAGGGCCTAAAGCACCACACATATCACCATAAAGCGTACAATAACCCAGTGCGATCTCAGTTTTATTACCTGTTGTCAAAACTAGGGCATTTTTTTTATTGGCAAGGGACATCAGTATTGTTCCGCGGACCCTGGCTTGCAAATTTTCCTCTGCAAGTCCAAATGAAGTACCTGCAAATTGCTTTTCCAATGAGCTAAGGAAGCTTTCATACATGGGTTCAACGGAGATCGTATCAAAATGAATACCCAGATTTTTTGCAAGTTGCTCGGCATCTTTTAAGGAATGATCCGAGCTGAATTTGGAAGGCATGGCAAAACCATATACATGATCTGCACCTAAAGCATCCGTAGCCAAAGCCGCTACCAAAGCGGAATCTATACCCCCACTCAATCCGATAACGGCATCTTTAAAACCGCTTTTATAAAAATAATCTTTTATTCCCAATAATAGAGCAGCTCGCAGGTCTTCTATAATATTGGGTTGAGGGTCCGATAAAACATTTACAGCTTTTCCATCTTTGAATTCACAATAGCCGATAGCTTCTTTGGATGCCGGCATATATGCGGCAAATTTTCCCTCGTTATCCAATGCAAAACTGTTGCCGTCAAAAATCAGTTCATCCTGACCACCAATCAAATTCGTATATACAAAAGGCACATTACTCTCATTAACTTTTTCACGTATAATAGCAATGCGTTCTTTGATCTTAGATACCCGAAAAGGTGAAGCACTGGCATTCAAAATAATTTCCGCACCTTTTTTTACAAGCTCTCTTGTTACTTTAGTTTCATAGCGGTCATCCCAAAGATCTTCACATATTTCAACACCCAGTTTATAAGATCTTCGCTTGATCACAACATTAACAGGTAGGGGATTATTTACATAAGAAAAATATCTTAATTCATCAAACACATCATAGGTAGGTAAATTGATCTTATGGACATGATCTATGATCTTTCCATCCTGTATTATGGCTACAGCATTCCAGTATTTTCCATCATGTTTACGAACATATCCAACGATCGCAACAATATCTTTCGTTTTCTCAGCAATCTTATTGATCTTAATTCTATTTTCAGCAACGAATTCATTTTCAAGCACAAGATCCAAAGGCGGATATCCGCAAAGTGCCAATTCAGGGAAAAGAATAATATCAGCATGTTCGTTTTTTGCATCAGCAATGGCTTTAATGATCTTCTCAGCATTACCCGAAACATCGCCAACCGTAAAATTAATTTGAGCTAAAGCTATTTTTAAATCCATTTTTATCACATTCTTATTGAAAATTGTTGAAATATTTTTTCGTCATTCAAGCTTTCTTGAATGACCTTTTCAATTCTCGCACGTGAAGGTCCCTGTTTTAAATAATTTATAAAAACCTGAATATCTTCATTGTACCCCTGAGCCACTATTTCGACTTCTCCCCTACTGGTATTTCTAACGTAGCCTTTGATCTTTAATTGATTGGCTCTCTCTTTGGCAAACCAGCGATAGCCAACCATTTGGACTGTTCCACAGACAGTTAATTTTTTTGTAATAACTTTCATAAAAAAAGAACCCGGGGAGTTCCCCGGGTTTCGTTTGTCAGATCAAGTTCTTCAATCTAGCCTCGAGGTCACTCTTTGGCACGTTTCCAATTACCTGATCAACGACCTGCCCTCCCTTCACGTAGAGAAGAGTGGGTATGGAACGAATTCCAAATTGGCCTGCCACCATAGGTGAATTATCAACATTCACTTTGGCGATCACGACTTTTCCCTCGTGATCTTTAGCAATTTCTTCAAGTTTTGGGGTGATCATACGACAGGGTGCACACCAAGGTGCCCAGAAATCCACAATGACGGGTAAGGGGTTATCCAATACCTTCGCCTGGAAATTCTGATCTGTGACTTCGATCGCTAATTGTGACATATATTCTCCTTTTATTTTTTTCGGCTAAATATAATAATTATTTATTCAATGTGTTATGAAAATCTAGGCTTTTATCCACTGAATAATCTCTTTAAGAGTCGCTCGTTTACCATACATAAGTAAGGTGGTTCTGAATACTTTGGAACCGGCCCAAGAAATAGCTGTAATCCAAGCAATGAGATAGAGCATCATCAACAATATTTCCCATAATGGAGCGGAAAGCATTCCGATCTTCAGGATCATCATAAACGGAGTTGTAAGTGGAATAAATGATAAAATGCCTGTCAGCGGTGTTCCCGGATTCATCATGATGGGTTGTATCAGCATAATAGGTAAAACAGCAAAAAGAGATAAGTAACCAACCGACTGCTGTGCTTCTCTTTCATTATCAAATAATGAGCCCAAACTTACATACAATGCGGCGTACATAAAGTAGCCCATAATAAAGTATAAAAAATACCAGAGTATGTCCGGAGTAAAGACATCCCCGGGACTGAGATCTATATTCAGCATGGTACCGCCATAGAGACTGAATATTAAAATGATCACAAGATAGATCGTGATCTGAATAACCCCCAGCATACCAATACCGAGTATCTTACCCATCATGAGCTGATTGGGTTTAATACTTGACATCATGATCTCAAGAATACGGTTCGAGCGTTCTTCAATGACCCCGCTGATCAACATAGAGGAGCTCATGACAATTCCCATGACAAGAAGCCATAAAAAGACACCCGGCACACCATAGCGAACGATCAGATTGGATTTAACGGCATCTCCGCTCTCACCCACCTTATAGACCGTAACATCCGGTCGTTCGAGGACATAATCCATGTCTTCTTTTGTCATGCCGAGCGCAACAATACGCTTTTCCATGCTGTATTGACGCATTGCACTTTTCAGCTTAGATATTTCTTCAAGTCCAACATTATCGTCGTGGTAAATATTTATTTCGGCATTATTCATAAAATCAGGATGGATAACAATAACAATACCGGCAATATTATCTTTAACAAGTGCATTGATCAAAGTATCGTGATTTTCCGATGTGGTTTGATATTCTTGAATGGTATAGATCGCCTCACCATCATCAGATTGAAATTGTTCATTCAAATGTTCTGCTACT
>JAUVKP010000031.1 GCA_030596185.1 Fidelibacterota bacterium
GTATCAACGCACCAACCGCAAAAGGGATCCATAAAGATATCACCGGATCTTCGTCAATTGTCTTAGTGATCAACCAATAAAAAACCCAGAAGATCGTTGTTGCAAACGCGATCAATACGCCGGCAATGCTGATCCCGCCCGGCATGGCATTTCCGCCCAGGACAACCACAAGTGCACCCGCAAAAGAAAGACAAAGCATCACTAATCGCAAGACATGAAATTTCTCATGTTTCAGGATCATGGCAAAACCCGCCAGAACCAGAGGCCAAGTAAAATTGACTGCTTGAGCGAATTGTGCGGGCAACATATCGTAGGCTTTGAATAGCAATAAATAATATATAACAGGATTTAAAATTCCGGCGACAAGGAGTTTATTTCTGTTTTTTGCCGTTACTTTTTTAAGCTTGGCAAAACGACCGGAAAACAGCATGATCAGACTAAGCGCAATAAATGAAACAAAGGTAGATAAGAACAATAATTCAAAAGGCCCCAAATATCGAAGAGCTATCTTAAAGGCTGTGGCTACCGAGGACCATAGAAGCAGAACAATGCCTGCTGAGAGGAGGGCGATTTTGTTGTTTTTGGTGTTCATTTGTTTAGCTGCTCAATTCATCATAGTATTTTTGTGACATGAATAGATCTTTTCCTCCTACGTATAAAGCTTCGGCGGACAAGCTCATTCAACCAAAACGGAGTTTACACTTCGTAGCTTGTTAGCGAAGAAGTGCTCAAGATGACAAAGTACGGAACAGGCATCAGTCTACGCTCTACGAGCTACGACCGTCAGGCCACGTGGAAAAATCTTAAACTCCTTAATAGTTTTGAGTAATTTGAGATCTCTCCGCTTCATCCGTCAAGTGACGGATTGCGGTCGAGATGACATTTATATTGGCCACGCTATCGTATCATCATCTTTCCACTGTGGGCTCAACTGAAATCCGGTCAATACACCGTCTTCAAACCAGACATCCACACCGATATCTCCATAGCTGAAGATCAGATCATCATTTTCGATCTCTTCAATATCAGGAGTTTCCCATTTAAGTTTTTCAATTTCTGCCAAAGCGTCTTCCATCTCCATACCGGTCTGCAGTACTTTAGCAACAAAGCACTCGGGATTCCCGATAGTGATCACAAGTAAACGATCATCTTCCGTAGAAGAAAAAGTAAAGGCAACATCAAGATCGTCATAGTAATAATGTTCACAAATATCACCTTCTTCATTTGTGGTGTCTAGCGCATCGGGTTCGTCGAGTAACTCAACAAGTCGCTTTTTACTGATACCGAAAAATATACTTCCAATTCCTTTTCCGGGTATGGCGTTCCATGTGTCTTGCATATTTATTCCTTTTCTTTTCATTTGTGGAATTTATGACCGTTACTTTGTTATATGCAAGTAAATAGGTACTTTAAGCTCAGTTTCATCCAACAGGAATCCCAACATATGGTAATATGTTTATATTTGAATTCTTTGAAAAAATATGTAAAATATTATAAGAGAATAAATAATTCATGCAGCTATAGAAAACATGCTGTGTATTTGTACGCTAAAAATGACAACACGACACGGTTGAGAGAAAACCCGTGCCCTGTTGTATTAAAGCAAAAATAATAAAAAAGGTGTTATATGCTTAATCAACAAAGCTTGTTCAAAAGATCCTTGCAAATCTGTATTTTAGCCCTGTTTGTTTTTTCCGGATTGATGGCTTCTGATAAGTTTATACGAATATCGGAAGATGTATATGAAAATGCATCTCTGCTTGTGCGTAACAAACTTGAAATGATCGCTGAAGAAGGTGGTGTTTTACTCATGTGCTGTGAGGAAGCAACAACGAATCTGCTCAACGGTGAGGGTATCACTTTTGAACAGATCCAATCCTATGATCATCTGCAAAACGAAGACCTTGACCCTATTGCAAATTCGGGTCTTCCTCTGGGCGTCGTAATCGAACGCGGATCTCAGGGCGAAGGCGGTTGGCATGATGGTGTTGCCTATGCTGGTGATGTTCTTGCTTACATGGAGACCCATGTGGATGGACAGCTTCCTGGTTTTACGTTTTGGGATATGAAAAAAGACTCCGTATGGCATCATTATATTAATACTGATCTGGACGGAGACCAAATACTCTATATGGCGGCTAGCGAGAATAAGATATATTATACGTTTCATTTTATAAACCCTGCAATTAGTAATTCAGACATGCGTTATTACTGGTATGACGCAAAAACAGATGATCAGGGTGAGGTTGAAAACTTTGGTTATGGCTTTGAAGGCTTTGGGGTATCCGACAAATGGATGATGCGTGTAGGTAGTAAAGGCATGGGCTGGAATAATCAAATTTATGCCTGCAATATGGAAACCGGTGAAAGATTTTCAATGCTTGCAGATTCTTCGCTTGCCGTCGGGGGTGGTTATTATCAATATGATAATTTTGGTGGTATCGCAACGAACGGCAATACGATGGTTTTTTCTTACACCGAAAAGCCTGAAAATGTTGATTATTTAAGAGTTTATAGCCTTGGGGAAGATGGTATTTATGGAACAGCCGATGATATTGGCGGTATATTAAGCTCAGGTGCAATGTATGGCCATAACGGTCCCTTTAGAATTGATGGAAGATATATTGTCTGGCAGGAAAGTAATATCGATGAAGGTGACATCAAAGCCTACGATATGGGTGAAGATGAACTTTATGGAACAGATGATGATGGGACCGTTTTTGACATTTGTGTAGCTGCCGATAAACAAGCTAATCCACGGATTGATAATGGGATCATTATTTGGGAAGATTGGCGTAATGTAACAGGAACTTCTTCTTTTGGAGAGCATGATATTTATGGTTATGATCTATCAACTGATACGGAATTTCGCTCAACGGCACGATCTGATTCACTTGTTCTGATCGATCTGTATAAAGATGAAGTTGTTATGATCAAACGCGATTGGGATGAACCGGAAGATTATAATAACATATATTTTATGAATATTTGCGGACGTATTCAATCAAGTTATTATCAGATCAAGATCAATAATGTTGGAGAACCCACAGCACAAAGTTATATCACGGGAAGCTCGGCAGTATCCCCGTATTGTTTGAGTAATATGGTTGCTGCGGCAAAAGGCCCTATTGGTGCATTATTCGTTGTTGACTTAGTTTCCGGGAATGATGTTATACTGGCTTATAGTGCCATCACCGGAGAGTGGTCTTCAGAGTTGCTCCCATTTCCAGCCGACGATTATACCGTTTTTATTGATAAAGATAACGGCATGGTTCTTGGGAAAGAAAACATAAACTATATTGCATGGACTTTTAATGGGCAAACAGGAAGTTTTTCAAAAAAAGAAAACTTGCCTAAGCCTACAGGCTTTGCCGTGGGAAAAAATATTTCATTAATTTGGGGTGATGAATCAAGATCGTACTGGATGCGAACTTACGATGCCGATAGAGATTGGTGGTACGCTCGTTCGGGAACGACCAATGATCCCTGGCATGTGATCGCAACCCATTTTTCTGATAGTTTAGCCGTATTGATCCACGGACAGGGAGACACAGTATGCACCAGCAATATGTTAGAAGTGTACGACCTGCAAACCCATCAGTGGGTTTTGATCCCAACATCGCAATCACGTCTATACTCTATCAATCGCCATACTTACGAAAACACTATTTACATTAAAGCAAATTCACATTTTGCAGCAGTGGCGCTTGATCGTGATGCTGCATACAGCGACTATGTCCACACTTTCGGGACCGGAGATGATGCTTGGAAAATTCACACAATGCCCTATGCTCCGGTTCTTGAAGAACCTCTCTTGGGAGAGAATTTTATCTTACAACAAGCCATATCAAATTATGACGATACGTGGTACGGACATATTTACAATGATTGTAATGGCGCATGGCTACCGGAATTTATTGAAAGCAGACAAGGTATTGATGATTTGGTGATATATGACGACCTGATGATGGCATGGTATAAAAGCACGCCTCAATGGGCAAAAGTATGGGCCTATAGTACGAATGCCGATGGTATACAGGAATTATATCTACAGTATCCCGGAGATTACTTCACGGTCAAGGCGGGCTCAAAAGCAGGTTTTGTTTTCAGTCGCAGCGATTATTATTATGAAAACAAGATACACACGTTTAATGGAGTAAAAGGTGAATGGGTAGAACCGCTTGAAGTCAACAGCTCTAGTGTTTTTGAACTGGAAACTAACGGACATACCGGGATCTTTTTACATCGCGATGGTCAAATTAATGGAATTAATGAATATACAGCATATGGATATTCCGCATTCAAAGACACCTGGGATAAACTCGAATTCAAAAGCAACAACGTAATGGGTATATTTACCTCGGATTTCTGCGGCATGTTGGCTTATGATCATTATTATAATACATCAAGAAAACACATACATGCATTCAACAGCGTTGAGGGCGAATGGTCGGAAGATGTTCTTACCATGTATAATTCAAGACTCGATGGGTTCAGGCTGAACGATCGTATCATGATGGTAGTTGAGAACGGAGTGATTGGGGGCGGATATGCAAAAGCACATATGTTCTCGCCGCTTCTAAACCTTTGGAGCAATACGACCTTTGATGGCAGTAATACATTAGATGGATATCTTTCAACCCCCACATCCGTTTTCGCTTGGGATGACAATGAATTTCAGATCATCTTCAGCACACAAACAACATGGGATAAAAAGATCGGCACCTTATCGGAATTGCACGTGACCGATTATGCCATTGCCGCAGTACTTAATAATTTAAGTACATCCACCACTTATTATTTCTATCCACCGGTCACGGAGATCATTGATGAATTTGAATTCACCGAAGGGCCCGTGATCAATGTGCTGAGTTCCTGGGAAGTTGAAGTTGAATGGAAAACCAATAAATATAGTGATACTCGCCTTATCTGGGGATCGGGCGGATACTATGAGATTATTAAAAAAGACACTTTGGAAGAAATTACCAAAGACCACCGTGTTCGCATCGATGGTATGGAAGCACAAAGCACGTATTATTATGCTGTGGCCTCCATTATCCCTGGAGTGGATACCGTCAAGACCGATACGCTTTCTTTCAGTACCGGCGCAGACAATACAGCTCCGGCCTTGGTTGGGTTCCCACAAGCCTATCGTATTCATGATCATGAAGCAAGTATCTGGTGGGAAACGAATGAACCCTCTTCAGCAATTCTACAGTGGGGCTTAACAACTGCCTATACTGATACAAGCTCCTACCCCGAAACCAATATTACAAACGCGATCCGCATGTATGAACTGATCAAGGATACCACCTATCATTACCGGGTTGGCGGATTTGACCGCTACGGCAATGGCCCTTTTTATTCCGGTGATTATACATTTCGGACGGAAAATGATCTTAAGGCACCACAAAATCTAGCGGCATTGGATAGCACCATTTGGGGATGTTCCTACATGAGCTGGGATCCGCCGAGATTGGACTCGATTTTCACAAGAGAATCTTTTAATTCCGGTATACCGGTTGATTGGAAGATATATAACAGAGGCGACGACCCCAAGGGTAATTCCTGGCAATCAGGATATATTGGCAATAATCCGGTTGCCTATTGTAGTTATGGAGAAGCCGGGGAATATCAGGAAGAATGGTTGATTACCAATCCGGTAAAAATGACCACCTATAGCGGTGGCGTGCTTAACTTCTGGCATTATGGATTATATAATGATTATGATAACGCACCCAATCGGGTCATGATGTCAATGACCGGTACAGATCCTGGAGATTTTACAACGATCTGGTCCAGCAGCGATTTGCCGGATGACTGGCAGTTGGTCCAAATTGATATTGATTGGTATAATAACTATGGTGAAACCGTGTATTTTGCCTTTGTCTATGCAAGTACGAACGGTGAAACCTGGGTCATAGATGATATCTACATGGATTTTGATATTGATGGGTTTTATGAGGACTTTTATCCTGATGCGTCTTTCTCAACTTATTGGAAATCACAATCACCTAATGGGACGACGCGTTTTGGACTGAAAGATATGGGCGGAAATTTTGCCGCCGGCGTCGAGGGTTATACTACCCTTCCGGACGGAATGGAAGAGATGGACTATTGGATGGTTTCACCTTTCATCAAGATTACGGAAAGTCACCATCTTCTTGGTTTCTGGCAAACGGGCGGGTATTCCGAATATGATAACGCCCCCAATGAGGTTCTGCTGTTTGGCAATGATTATGCCTATGATGTCAGTTCTACAGTAGTAAAAACAATATATCCGGTACCCGAAAATTGGGTCTGGACTACTGTTGACCTTAGTCAGTATATTGGACAGACACGTAAAATTGCTTTTCGCTACCACAGTTGGGCCGGACCATGGTGGAATGGCGACGAATGGACGGCTTGGTATGGCGAAGATTGGTATATAGACGATATGTATATTTATGAAAATGCGCCGCTATCTATGCCCAATCCGGATGACCGGCTTGGAGATAAAGCATACAAAACGGCATCATCGCCTGATGGGAAGCGCATTCCCATTACGGATTTTACTATGGTAACCGGGTCTGAAATGCAGACTGCTATAACGGGACTTGAATCAGAAATACCCGGAGATGTTCTTCAGGTTCCCGAAGAAAAACCGGCTTTTGGCATCCAGCTTAATCCGGTAACAACACCCAAGGCGCCCTCAGTATTTGCAGAAACATTGCCACGCTTAGAAGGATATGCGATTTATGGACGTTTTTCCGATGAGGGCTATTTTAATTATCAAGGATATGTTACTTCATCAACATTTATTGATTGGGACACGTATCTTGGCTATGAACGGGAATATTATGTAGAAGCTGTTTATGATCTGGGCAACAGTCAACCTTCAGATAAGGTCATGATCAAAGGCGGCACGAAATACGCCGAGAACGAATACGGGTACGATACAGGCATTCTGTATTACTCCTACTGGTGGCGTCCCGGAAACAGTTTTGCAAATAACTTCTGGTTTCAGGATTCGGTTCTGAAGGCCGGAAAGATGAAAGTGCATATTGCCGAACCGGGCACATATAAAATGCGTCTCTCAACTTATACTACAGATGGCAGCGTTGTTCCACAGTTTACCAGCAGTATAATCTCAGCACCCGGCGAAGGTTGGTACATGGTTGATGTTCCCTTCAGCGTTGAAGCAGCAAATGAATTCCTGGTTGAATTCATGCCACAGGATACGCTTATTAGGATGAGTTATGATACCTACTATACGCCAAATGCCAGCTGGTTCCATTATTCAGATGGTTCCTGGGAAGAATCGGATTACACATTCTATATTCGTTTGATCGGAGATATTACAGGTCCGGTCGCAATTACGGATGTTGCCTTGCCTCAGGATTTCAAGTTGGAACAGAATTATCCCAATCCGTTTAATCCGACCACAACGATCCGCTTTGCAATACCGGAATCTATAGATGCCACAGTGAAGATCTACGATATTCGCGGTGCGCTTGTGAAAACCTTAGTGAATTCACACAGGGAAGCTGGGTATTATGATCTTGTTTGGGACGCAACGAATGCAAACGGGAATCAAGTTGCATCCGGTGTTTATCTGATCAAGATGACAGCAGGTGAATATTCTGATACCAAGAAGATGGTATTGGTGCGGTAATAAAAGCAAATGTGGTACATCAATATGTGCCTTAAAACAAATTGTGTTTTCTCCAATAATCTTTAGGGTTATTCTGAATATAGATTATTGTATTTTCTAATTCATTTTCGTCGCGTATAATTCTATCAAAGAATTTATTTTGCCATTTAAATTCGAGATTGTTTTTATTACAATATCGTTTTACAGCACCCTTATATTGATTTATTATGATTGGTAAAGAACCTTTTGAGGATCGCTTAATATCCAACTTCGCCACGCTATAGTGTGGCTTATTATTACCGTGTTTATTAATTTCTAATAATATATGTACATGATCCGGCATGATAACAGAGGCATGTGTTTTGGTGTTGTTAAAATGTATAGATATCTCTTTTATGAATTCTTCAGCAATTTGACCAATTTTGTTTGCATGCATTTCTCCATCGATTATTTCACCTAATATATTACCTTTCTGTTTTGTTCTTATTGTAATAAAGTAAGTGCTTTCGGAAGAATAATCCCAGCCAAGTAAACGCATTGTTTCTGAATGATGTTTATTGAATTTTGAGTTTTGCCTCATTCATAAATAAATGGAATATATTTTCATTATTCAAGCAGGGAAATTCAAGTGTGACGTAGCCCACACTTTTGGTTATTTCTTCATCCTTTTAT
>JAUVKP010000270.1 GCA_030596185.1 Fidelibacterota bacterium
CATTCCCTATTAGGTGTTTTACCTATTTCACACAAGGGGTAAATATAGCTTGCAGGTATAAGTAGAATTTGAAAAGTTCTTCACGTCTCACGTCTCACGTCTCACGTCTCACGTCTCACGTCTCACGCCTGCCCTCCGTAGCTTCAGCGAAGGGGGGTCTCACGTCTTCTAATCACCGTTTACTGAATTTAGAGCGGGTGAAGGGAATCGGACCCTCGTATTTAGCTTGGGAAGCTAATGTTCTACCATTGAACTACACCCGCTGATCTATACTGACACTTGCAGATCAATGATAACGTTTTTTAACGAATGTCCGTATCTGCTCGTAAGCTCGTTCCAATAAAGTTTCATTTGGAAGAAAAACTATTCGTATATGCTGAGTACCGGGTTTCTGTCCAAAACCGCTACCATGAACGGTTACCACACCGGTTTCGCGAATAAGATCTTTTACAAAATCTTCATCTTTATCAGAAATATTCAGAGTTGGGAAGGCATAAAATGCTCCTTTGGGGACTTTACAATCGAACTCTTCAATATCGTTAAGCATGGAGACGGTCATATCGCGACGAATGGTCAATTTCTTCAACATCTCTTTGATATGATCCTGAGGACCATCTAGGGCTGCCTTAATGGCAAATTGAGCTGGATGAGAGGCACTTAATCGTGCTCGGGCCATTTTATTGACTGCTTCAGTGTAATCTTTCATAATATCAATTGGGCCACTGAAAATACCCCAGCCAATCCTGAAACCCGGTACGATATAAGATTTTGACAATCCATTGAAAGTCACAATGGGAACGTCATTACACAAGGAACCCATTGAAGTATAGCTGCCATTATCAAAAAGGAGTTTATCATAGATCTCATCGCTAAAGAGGACAAGGTTATATTTTCTTGTCAATTCAATAATTTCTAAAAGTGTTTCTTTAGGGTATACTGCGCCCGTTGGATTATTTGGATTGATTACCACAATGCCACGTGTTTTATCATTTATTCTGCTTTCGATGTTGGCAACATCTAAATTCCAATCATCTTCTTCATTGAGGTAATAAGGATTAACCTCAGCATCCAATTTTGCCAAAATTGAAGAATATAGGGGGTAACCCGGTTGGGGTAAAAGAACATTTTCACCCTTTTCAAGCAAAGCGGTCAACGCAAGTTCAATTGCTTCACTGGCACCATGAGTTACAATGATATCATGAACATCGCGAATACCGTTTCGTTCAGCTTGTCTGCGAATTGATTCGCGGGCTTCAGCTATTCCGGGAGACGGTGAATAGCCATTGTAATTATTGTGCATGGCTTTACAAACTGCATCAATCATGTGTGAGGGCGGAGCAAAATCAAAAATATTTGGATCGCCGATATTTAAAAAAGTCATTTCTTTCCCGGTCGCTTTTACTTCATTAGCAATGCCGACAACTTCACGAATTGCATAACGGATATTTTCCACTCGGGCAGCAGGTTTGATATTCTTCATAATAGCCTCTTAAATTTGAACGCTAAATTTAGTGAAACATTCATCATGATGTCAAGTAAATAGAGAAAAGTAAATGAGTTAAGATCTATGAGAAAGCGTTTTATATACGGAAACAGCAACAAAATAAAAACCCCGTCTTTAGACAGGGTTGAAGAGCGAGAGACGAGATTCGAACTCGCGACAGCCACGTTGGCAACGTGGGGCTCTACCACTGAGCTACTCTCGCATGTTAAAAAGCCAAAAATAATAACCCGAAAAATCGGGATTTGCAAGAAAAAATGTATTAAAAGTATGATATTTTCTCTATTATACGCAGGAAATTGAAAGGACATATATGAAGAAGATTTTTGCCGCATTGTTTATTGCTCTCACTACATTCATGTTTGCTCAGGATGATATTGTAAGTGCAAGTTTGATTATTCCTGAAATTGAAGTTAAAGCCGGTTCGGAAACTAAGATCAATATTATTCTGAATATCAAAGAAGGCTGGCATATTAACAGCTCGGAAGTTTTGGATGATTATTCTATCCCCACTAAAATTTTACTAAAGAACAATGAAGAATTCTCTCTCGGCAATATCCATTATCCCGAGGGTAAATTGATTCCTATCTCTTGGGGTGGAAATATGTCACTTTATGAGGGAGATGTACAAATTACCGCTATCCTTCATGCCAATGACAAATTAAGTGTCGGTAAAAAGAAAGTTGATCTGGAAGTATCCTATCAGGCATGTAATAATGCTACTTGCTTGTCACCAGAAACTATAGATCTGAATACAAGTGTTGTAATAGTTGCTCAAGTTGAAGAAGTACATGAGGGAAAAAACCACAAAAATGAAAATATAGAAGAAGAACACAAAGAAGCTCCATCGGAAAGAGAAGAAGTTAAACGTATTGATAATACAGGGTTGATAACGGAAGGTGTGCAAACTAATACGGTCGAAGAAATTAACGAAAATGAAGAAAATAATCCTTTCCAGAATAAGAGTCTGATTGTTGTTCTTTTACTTGTCTTTGTTATGGGCTTGGCATTGAACTTGACTCCTTGCGTTTATCCTCTTATTCCAATTACTATGGGCTATTTTTTAGCTCAAAAAGAATCTAAATCACCCGTTTTATTGGCGGTTATGTATGTTCTGGGTTTGGCTATAACTTACTCAATTATTGGTACACTAGCCGCATTTGGCGG
>JAUVKP010000072.1 GCA_030596185.1 Fidelibacterota bacterium
AATATTTTCAAGGCCAATATCGGTTAGATAATCAACGGCTTCACCCAAACTGATCGCTGCTGCGATATTCTGGGTTCCGGCTTCAAATTTATATGGGAGTTTCGCATATTTTGTCTCCGAAAAACTAACTTGTTCTATCATGCCACCACCGGTTTGATACGGCGGTAGATCTTCAAGATGCTGCGCTTTACCGTATAAAACACCAATTCCCGTTCCGGCATACATTTTGTGCCCCGAAAACACCATAAAATCACAATCAAGATCTTGTACATCCATGGGCATATGCTGAATAGCTTGCGCGGCATCTAATATAACGGGAATATTGTTCTTGTGAGCAACATCAATGATCTTTTTAAAAGGCAAAACAGTCCCCAGTGCATTTGATACACAAGTAATGGAAATCAGCCGGGTGCGCAAGGAAATCAATTCGTTCAAAGCTTCAAGGGTCGCTTCTTCATCTTCTTGAATTTCAAGAATTTTCAGGTTAGCATTTTGCTCACGGCAAAGCATCTGCCAGGGAATAATATTGGAATGATGCTCCATATGAGAAATAATGATCTCATCATTTTCTCGAATGGATTTCCCTAGAGAATGCGCAAGTAAATTGATCGAAGCCGTAGTGCCACTGGTGAAAATGACCTCGTATGCATTTTTTGCATTGCTATAATTTTTAACTTTTTCACGAGCAGCTTCATAGGCCATCCCGGCAATTTCACAGAGATAGTACTCGCCACGATGAATATTGCTGTTCTCACTTTTGTAATAATTACAAACCCGGTCAATAACACATTGCGGTTTCTGTGTCGTAGCGGCATTGTCAAGGTAGATCAAGGGCTTACCGTAGATCTCTGTTTTTAATATGGGAAAATCTTTACGTGCTTTATTAACCAACTTCATGAACTCTCCTCACTGTTTAGTGATTATGTTTTCTTAATTATTTTTTAAATCGATCCGGCCAACATTTAATAAGCCGTTCGTAAATGAATTTTCCATAGCCAAGTTCCTTGGGCTCATAAAGAATACCGCCGGGCCCTTGTTCGGGCATGTAATTCTGATCGGCGAAGCCGTCTTTTTTATCATGAGGGTAAATATAGCCCAAGCCGTATTGGAATTGTTTCATGGTCTCTGTCGGCGCATTGCGCAGATGTAAAGGTATGGACTGAAATCCCGTATCTCGGACGGCCTTCTTTGCGCGACGTAATGCCATATAAGAAGCGTTACTTTTTGGTGCAGATGCAAGGAAAGTCGCGACTTGTGACAGCACAATAGCACCCTCCGGCAGGCCGATAGCTTTTACTGCCTGAAATCCTGCGTTCGCTATCACCAGTCCCTGCGGATCAGCATTTCCGATATCCTCGGATGCTAGAATGATCAAACGCCGGGCGATGAAAAGGGGATCTTCGCCACCCTCGATCATGACGGTCATCCAATAAACTGCGGCATCAGGGTCAGAGCCCCTGACAGATTTTATAAACGCTGAAATGGTATCATAATGATAATCACCGTCTTTATCATACAGCAAGGCACGTTCTTGAAGAGCGGTTTGGATATTTTCTTTTGTGATAGCAAATTTAATATTTCCGGGATCGTTACCCCTTACAAGTTGGACTGTAATATCAAGTGTATTGAACATTTTGCGGGCATCACCACCGGAGGACATAATGAGAAAATTTAGTACATTTTCGGGAAGCTTGATCTTGTATTTTGAAAGGACAATATCTTCTTTCATAGCGCGATTGACAAGTGTGATCAGATCAGCGGCTTCAAGTGACTGAAGTTTTAAAATACGACAGCGGGACAAGAGTGGCGAAATAACCTCAAAGGAAGGATTCTCCGTCGTAGCGCCGATCATAATAATATCGCCATTTTCGACGGCGTGCAAAAGGGCATCCTGTTGGTTTTTGTTAAAGCGGTGTATCTCATCAATAAAAAGCAGGGTCTTCTTGCCCATCTGCTGGTGAGAAGCTGCTTTGCGAATGATCTCGCGGACATCCTTTACGCTTGCCGAAACGGCACTCAGTTCATAGAAAACCGCATTTGCGGATTGTGCAATAATACGAGCGAGCGTTGTTTTACCCGTTCCGGGAGGACCCCAAAGCACCAGTGAAAAAAGCGCATGTGAGGCGATCATATTATGAACAAATTTACCTTCTCCGATAAGATGTTCTTGTCCGGCAAAATGAGCCAGTTGTACCGGACGCATTCGTGCGGCGAGAGGAGGTAAGTTTGTTGAGGATGTGAAAAGAGTTTTTTCTGGCATGGGGGAAAATACAAGTATAAAGGCAAAAGTCAAAATCAATTGATAATTGACAAAGGACAATTGACAATTAAATACAATCTGCGAATTACGCCGATTTACACAGATTTTTCTATAAAAGATTTAATCTGCGATAATCTGTGAAATCTGTGGATAGAACTATTGATATTTTGTGTCTTTGAGAGAGATTATTAAATCAATTCAAATCTCACCCCATCAAACAATCCCTTATCACTCAATTTTAATTCTGGAATAACAAGCAGGGCCATGAAAGAAAGGGTCATAAATGGAGCGCTTAGCTCAGAGCCGAGCTCTTTGGCAAGCGAATCAAGTTTTGAGTATTGTGAAGCAACGGTATCAAAACGTTTGTCACTCATCAATCCTGCGATAGGCAAGGTCAAGATTTCCGAGATACTATCTTCTTCGCAGACAACAGAGATACCACCCTTATTAGCTATGATCAAATTTACCGCTGCACATATATCTGTTTCTGACACACCGACAACAACAATATTATGTGAATCATGGGCAACCGAAGAAGCAATGGCACCTTTCTTTAATCCAAAATTCTTTACAAAAGCAAGCGCAAGTTCTCGGTTTTCATAACGATTAATGACCGCGATCTTCAGAATATCATTTTCAGGATCTGAAATAAGATTATGGTTTTCAGCCATGATCTCTTTATCGATCCGTTTAGTTATTAATTGTCCATCGATCACCTCAATAATGGGTGATTTTGCATAGTTATGTTCAATGTAGAATTCTCTGGTTCGCTTAGTTTGAACATTAAAATTGTTTATTACTTCTACCTTTTTATAAGGGAAAAGTGTACGGCCTTTCTTGACGACAATATTGCCATTGATGACCGTTTGCAGGATATTCAATTCATCAAGGGAATCGACGAGCAGGAAATCAGCTGGATCATCTTCACGCAGGAGTCCGACATCAAGCCCATAATGTTGGACGGGATTTATACAGGCCATACGCAAGACCTTCATGATATCAATGCCATGTTTTACAGCTCTTCGAGCCAGCAAATTGATATGTCCTTCAAGAAGATCATCGGGATGTTTGTCGTCAGAGCAGAACATACAATTCTCAAAGTGCTCGTCAACGGTGGGAATGAGCGCATCAAAATTCTTTGCAGCAGAGCCTTCCCGGATGAGGATCTTCATGCCGAACGCAAGTTTTTCAAGGGCCTCGTTTTTGGTGAAACATTCATGGTCGGTAGTGATACCTGCCGAAATATATTTTTTAAGATCATCTCCGAATAAGCCGGGGGCATGGCCGTCAATGGGCTTGTTGTGTTCTTTCGCGATGGCGATCTTACGGTGAACTTCCGGATCATCATTCAATACACCGGGGAAATTCATCATCTCTCCAAGATATTTAATCTCAGGAAAATCGTTGAACAGGGTCTCAATATCTTCTGATATTATGCTTGCTCCACTTGTCTCATAAGTGGTCGCAGGAACGCAGGAAGGCGCAGAAAAGGCGCATTTCATGGGAGAGCTTTTTGCATTTTCGATCATAAATTTAATGCCATCCACACCAAGGACATTTGCGATCTCATGCGCATCGGCTACAACGCCAATTGTTCCGTGCTTAACGGCAATACGTGCAAATTCAGAAGGGATCAGCATAGAGCTTTCAAGGTGAATATGCGAATCAATAAATCCGGGGATAATATAATTTTCGTATGTTGCATCATCTTCAGTGATCGAAGAAATGCGACCTTCAAGAATATTGATCGACCCCGGGAAAATACGGTCATTTAAGACATCGACAATATTAGCTGAAATTGTTTTAATCATTTTATTTTTCATGATCAGATTCTTTTTTCTTCTTTATAATCCACCCAATCAAACCGACAATAAAAAAGATAGCACCGATAGACCAAAGGCTCATGTTCTTGTAAATGATCAAGCCCACGATCAGCCATATGACTCCGAGCACCATAAAGATTTCGAAAGTACTTTTATTCATCTGAAGTCCCTCTTTTATTTAATATACAGCATTTTTTGTGTATGATGCAATCCATTTGCCGTATGTAGCACTAAGAAATAGACTTCTAAACCATAAGTCGTATAGGCATCAGACGATCAAAGCCATACTGTTAAAATTTAAGAATTTCTATTTAATCTTCTTTAACACAAATTTCTTTTTTAGACACAGCTATGATCGTTTTAATCAGCAATCCTGTTATTGCTAAACACAATATAGAAAATAAAGCTAATGAAATGTATTTAAAAAAAGACATACCGGTTTCATGGAACATGAGGATGCTTGCAATAGTTATTGCAGCGATCGGGAATGAATATGCCCACCAAGACAAATAGAATTTTATTTTATAGAACAGTTTTATTTGGGTGAACAATAATAATACCAGAAAGAATGCAAAATAATATAATATTTTTGCGAACTCATTGACCCCACCTGTTAATTTTACAAATGAAATAAATCCAACGGCCGGAGGAGCAATTAAAATAAATAATGTCGGCAGTAATTTGTCTGGCAGCGGGCTGTGAAAAATTATTCGATTAAAAAATATGATCAACAGGATCAACCAGAATATAAAACCAATACTAAAAAAGAACCATGAGATCTCGGGGGCGAAATGAGCCACACCGGCAACAGGTACCAACAAATTCCCAACTGCGGGAATAAACCATGCCGGATTCATGTGTTTGATCTCAAATTTATCATGATGGATCCAAATAGAAATGATCTTTATGGTTAAAATTAAATGCAGTATTGCACCGCCTAACCATAAATATTTTGAAACAACCGGATTCACTGATAAAAATGCAATGCTTAAAAGGAGCAAAGAGATCGAAAAAGTTGGGAAAAAACTTAATTTTATCGGATTATGAAATTCCTCTTTTACTTCACTTCGGAATCTGATTATTTTTATTAAATAAGCAAGCGCGACCATTGCAAATAATATCGTCGTAAAAATTAAAATAACCCGACTTAAATTAAGGGGTATTTTTAAAATTTCTTCCGCTTTCTGAAAAGCGATAGCAAATCCTGCCATGCCCAGGATCATTGAAAAAAATGATACTGGAAAATATTTTATTCTGCTTTCGTTGTTCATGTTCGTCTCCTGATCATATTAAACGTTTCTCGCATAAGATAAAGATTAAAGACAAAAGGCGTAAATTGTAACGCAAAACACACAAGTAAACCTGTTATCCCGACCTCTTCTTCACCAAGGTTTCGAAGAGCATGCGGAGTGCCGTGCCAGCCGACCTGTGCATCGAAGCTTTAGCGAAGATGTAAGCTCTATCTAGAGCGTAGGATGGGAAAGATCTATTCATGATTTGGTGTTTTGTGACATGAATAGATCCCTCAGCTTCCCCCGATATTCATCGGGGTTTGTTCAGGATGACACTGCAAAAATTTGCCTCAAGTTTTTCTTCTGTGAATTTCAGTTTATTTCAATAAAAGCATTTTGTTTACCCGGGTGAATTTACCCGCTATGTTCAATCGGTAAAAGTATACACCGGATGGTAAATTCGAAGCATCGAATGTCAGCGAATAAACCCCGGCCGATTGTTGTTGATCAAGCAATGTGTGTATTTTTTGCCCCAAGGTATTATAGACTGTTAATTCCACTTGCCCGGCCGCTACCAATTGATAGCCGATAGTTGTTGTTGGATTAAAGGGATTGGGATAATTGTTCTGAAGCACATATTCTGTGGGGAATAGTTCCGGATCAACATCAATAATTTCTGTAGCAAGTCCTGTCAACGCACCTCCGTAGTATCCCATGTCAGCACGTGTCGTACCGCGCCCCGCATCACAATCAATAAAAGTATCAACAGAATCCGGATGTCCGCCATCAACAGCGGGGGATGTCATACTTGATCCACATGCCATGCAGGACAATTTGTATGTTTCTCCATCAAAATATGGATTTTCAGTTGAACAACCGGTTCCGAAATAAGATTTTGTGCCGGCACTGTCAATGATAGAATAGCTTACTGTTGGCACACCCTCATTGATATAGATCTCCGGTTTAGAATTACCGTACATAATACTATTAATTATATTCGGCTGACTGCTTGCATGCATAAGGCTGAATGTACCACCACCCATGTTTGCAATATTATCTGCCGAGGTCATGTTAACGAT
>JAUVKP010000045.1 GCA_030596185.1 Fidelibacterota bacterium
CAGAGATGAATCGGATGATCTGAGAGAGGCATATAATGCAAAATATTCCGATGAAAATGATGAATTTTCACCCATTATGCTGAATTTTATGGATCAAAATGAAATGCGTTCACTGATGGTAATGATGGATAGTGCCATTTACAGTATGCTTTTTATTTTCATGCTCGTGATGTTCATCGTGTTATGGAATGCAGGATTACTGAACGGCATCCGTCGTTATTCCGAAGTCGGGTTGCGTTTGGCGATCGGTGAAGGAAAACAACACCTGATCAACTCCTTGCTCATCGAAGCACTTGTCGTTGGCTTTGTTGGCTCTGTCATTGGTACATTGTTAGGCTTGGCTTTGTCCTGGTACTTCCAGAAATATGGTTTGGATGTTGGATACGCCATGGAAAATTCATCCATTATGTTCGCGAACGTATTTCGCGCAAAGATCACAGGCCAGACTTTATATATTGGATTCATTCCCGGTATGACGGCAACCTTCCTCGGTACGCTGATGGCCAGCCGGGGGATCAAGAAACGGCAAACCGCTCAATTATTCAAAGAATTGGAAGTGTAATATGAATGCAAAAAAAATAATAACATTGCTTTTATGTACAGTGATGATCGCTTTCGCAACCTATCCGGATGGGGGTGAACTTCTTAAGAAGATGGATAAGGTCATGGCTTCTGAAACCCAGAAACTTACCTCGAAAATGATTATTAATACGAACCGTGGATCAAGAACGATCGAAACCCGATCCTATACCAAGGGAGAGGACTATTCCTTTACGGAGTATCTGGCTCCTGCCCGTGAAGAAGGTATCAAGATGTTGAAGATCAAGG
This sequence comes from Fidelibacterota bacterium, assembly GCA_030596185.1. Classification (GTDB taxonomy): domain Bacteria; phylum Fidelibacterota; class Fidelibacteria; order Fidelibacterales; family Fidelibacteraceae; genus M50B103. The sequence continues at coordinate 829 of JAUVKP010000045.1, forward strand.
ATGATCTCTGGACATACGATCCCGATGCGGATCGGACCATCACTATCTCGGGGCATATGCTGCGCCAATCGATCAACGGCTCCGATCTATCCTATGAGGATATGATGTCGGATGAAACCCTTAATGATGACTACAAAGCTGCAACTAAGGGCGAGGAGATTATTTTTGATCGAGCATGCTGGGTTGTCGAACTCACGGCATTAAAGACGGGTGTAGCTTATCCGACACGCAAGCTATGGATTGACAAAGAACGATATTTACCTTTACGTGGTGAGTATTTTGCTAAAAGCGGTAAATTGCTTAAGCGTATGGAAATCCTAAAGGTCATGCAAACCGATGGTCGCTGGTTCCCCAAAGAGATGCACTATCAGGATGTGCTTAACAAGAAAAGCAAAGGAACATCCTTTATCATAGAAAGTGTGGAATTTGATGTGGAAATCCCCAAATATATTTTCACAAAGGCAGCCTTGAAGAAGTAGGAAAATTAAAAAAATGTGATATTGTATGGAACAGGCATGCCTGTTCCGTACTTATTTATAATCAATAATAAAATAACAGATTTTCAACTTTCAATTTCTCAACTATCTTCCGAATATGTTTCGGCGTGGTTCCGCAACACCCGCCTACAATACAAGCACCTGCTTCAATGATCTCAGGAACAAAGGCGGACATCCTCTCAGGTGTTTCCGGATAAACGGTGTCTGTTCCTTCCATTATGGGAAGTCCCGCGTTGGCATGGATCAGAATAGGATGGTCCGGAGCAACTGTTTTGATGGCTTTCACATAATCTACCATCCCGTCGAGCCCATTTCCGCAATTGGTTCCAAGTACATCCACACTAAGTTTCAGCATTTTTTCAGTATAGGTTTCCGGAGTAACACCCATCATAGAAAATCCATTTTCAAAAGTAAAAGTACAAATAATGGGAAGTCCTGTGGTTTTCGCAGCCCTGATCACGAGTTCGGCTTCATCTAGTGCAGAAAATGTTTCAATACATAAGGCATCAACGCCACCGTCAGCCAAGCCCTGCACCTGAAGAAGGAAATCTTCGTACAGTTCTTCTTCACTTATTTCACCCATCATCAATATGGCACCGGAAGGACCAATAGATCCAATGACCCAATGATCGTCACCCGCAGCTTTGCGCATAATATTCCCATAATTTATAAATGATTGATGTAGAGACGGAGCACTGCTCCGTCTTTACCAAAATTTATTTAAAATATTTCGTGTCTTTTAATTCTTTGTGCCTTGATTTTCTTTGTGTTTTTGTGTGATGTTCTTTTAATTTGCGTTATCAACACAGCTCCCATGATCAAAACGGCTCCCAAGATTTGGCGAGAGCTCATCGTTTCATGCAGGATCAGCCAGCCGCCCAAAGCCCCAAAAACGCTTTCAGTCGACAGGATCAGTGACGCGTAGGCCGGGTTGGCATCTTTAAGCGCGACCACATGCAGTGTATATGCGATACCAACCGCTCCAATTCCACCATATAAAATTGATGGTAAAGCAGGGGATAGAGCCTCGAGATTAATGGGTTCTGTAAATAGGGCTACAATAATGCTTAGGATGGCACAAACTAAAAATTGAAGTAAAGATAAACGAATGGCACCGACCCGTGAAGAATAATGCGCAATAAATAGAAAATGTACTGCCCATAAAATAGCACAGGTGATAACAAAAAGATCACCACGCTCAATGGTAAAATCTTTTGTTATAGACATGAAATATACTCCGGCAAGAGCAATACCAATACTGATCCATATTATATTACTTGTTTTATGCTTTAAAAAAATCCCAAAGATCGGAACCAGCACCATATAGAGAGCGGTAATAAAACTGGCCTTTGCTGCTGTAGTGGTTTGTAGTCCAATTTGTTGAGCACTTACAGCCAGAAAAAGAAGAACACCAACGATCAATCCCGATATCAAGATGGTTTTTTTTTCGACCTTGATCTTGCGCTCTTGCTTTCTTGTTATGAAATAAATCGGTAGTAAACATAACACTCCGATCCCAAAGCGGATTGCCGTATAAAAAAATGGTCCAATATAGTTCATACCATCGCGCTGGGCAACAAATCCGAGTCCCCATAAGATAGCCGCAACGATTAGCATAATATCGGTTTTTATTTCTTTTTTATTCATGCGGTGAAAATAGTAAAACAAGTTTAATGGAAAAAGGAAAAACGAAAAGAACCTCACACAAAAGCACAAAGAACACAAAGTACCACAAAGAAGAAAGTATATTTCCACAAAGGAAAACGAGTGCACAAAAAAATACAGATTGAAAATTGTATATTAAATATTTCTTTGTGAGCTTAATAAGCTTTGAGGAAATTATTCATTGTGGTCTTATTTACCTTTGTGGAAAAAAATATTCTTAGTGGCTTTGCGGTACTTGATGGCTTTGTGTGATGTGTTTTTTTTTAAACAAAAAAACGCAAATGTTAGTTGACATTTAAGAACGAATAAGAGTAAGTTTAAACGTTGTTTGAATAGGGTTAATTTAACACCATAATTAATTGATTCAAGTGGATGTAACTAAAGAAATTAAGGGATGAAAAACGCAACGCTGTCACAGCGTTTTTGTGTTTACAACAAGAAATATTTTCTAAATTTGAATAAAGGGTAAGGAAAACATGTTAAACAACAAAAATATCGTGATCGGTATTGCAGGATCCGGAGGCGAAGGCATTATTTCTGCCGGTGAGATTCTTGTGAACGCAGCATCCAGTGAGGGACTTTTTGTCTTTATGCTGAAAAGTGTCGGTGCACAGATTCGTGGTGGAGAGAGCTCTATTCGTGTCCGCGTAAGTGATCTGCCTGTACAGTCACAGGGAGACCGTATTGATGTTTTAGTCGTTCTCAGCTGGAAGAATTTTCTTCGATTTAAATCGGAACTGCAGCTGGAGGAAAAAGTTATTATCGTGAGTGACACAGATGATCCGATGCCGGATGAGGAGATACCTTTAACGGAATCTCAACGTGAATTTTGGTATAAAATTCCTTTCGCAAAACTTGCAGAAGAGCACGCGGGAACACATCAGGCCAAGAATATTGTTATGCTTGGTGCAATTTCAGAGATATTTTCACTGCCCAGAGAAGCATTGAGCAAATCCATCAAGAAAAAATTTAAATATAAAACTCCTGAAATTATTGAGAACAATATAAAAGCGATGGTTGCCGGGGTAGAATATGTTAAAACGCAGGTAGTAAAAAACGATCCGCTCATATTTGAATATCAACATCGCAAGCCCCGTTTGGTTATGCAAGGCAATGAAGCAATTGCATTGGGCGCGATATATGCCGGTTTAGATTATTATGCCGGATATCCAATTACGCCTTCCACAGAGATCATGGAATGGATTTCACGTTATTTGCCTCAGCGGGATGGTATAGCCATGCAGATGGAGGATGAACTGGCATCCATCAATGCGATCTTAGGTGCATCTTTTGCGGGTAAGAAAGCTATGACGGCAACTTCGGGACCCGGAATATCCTTGATGAATGAAGGTATTGGACTTGCTTCAATGGCAGAACTTCCTGTTGTGATAATCAATGTTCAGCGCGGGGGACCGTCTACCGGTCTGCCAACCAAAACAGAGCAGGCAGATCTCATGCAGGCAATCTGGGGTTCTCACGGAGATTCACCACGGGTGGTAATTGCCCCGTGTGATGTGGAAGACTGTTTCGATTCTACCGTGTTGGCATTTTACATTGCGGAGAAATATCAATGTCCGGTAATTGTATTATCTGATCAGTTTATCGGTCACCGAAAAGAATCGGTCAATCCCGAATCGATAGGGGGATTAAACAGTGGGTTCCGGAAAATATATCAGCGCGATGTTCCTTCAGCGGAAGAATTAAAAGATTATAATCGCTATAAAATAACGGAAAATGGTGTTTCTCCAATGACTTCTCTGGGTATTAAAGGTGGGGAATATTTGGGTTCCGGTATTGAGCATGATGAGAAAGGTTCACCCAGAGGTGATGCCGCTAACCATGCAAAGATGACCGAAAAACGCTGGAAAAAGTTTGAATACATTAAAGAAGAATTTCGTTTCGAACGCTTTTATGGTTCCAAAGAAGCAAAACTGGGTATCATAGCCTGGGGGTCTACTAAAGGAGCGGTTAAAGAGGCGGTACTTAAAGCCAATGCGATGGGTATGTCAGTTGAGGCAATCATTCCTCAAATTGTTTATCCTTTCCTGATCGAACCGTTTAAAGAATTTATTAAAAATAAAGACAGGGTTATTATTGCAGAAATGTCTTATGCCGGTCAATTTAGGCGGTACCTGCGCGGATTTCTTCGTTTTAGCCAGTATGGAGTTAAGGTTATTCCTTTCACAAAAGCCGGAGGATCTCCTTTCATGGTTGAAGAAATATTGGATAAGATCATTGAAGAATGGAAAGAAATGGAGGCCCAACGATGAGTGAAGTCCTGAGATCAACAGATTATAAAAGTAATTTAAAACCTATTTGGTGTGCGGGATGTGGCGATTTTGGAGTTTTAGCTTCTATCTATAAAGCATTTGAAGAACTACAACTTCAACCGGAAAATACCGCCGTTTGTTCGGGCATTGGCTGCTCAAGCCGTTTACCCGGATATATAAATGCCTACACTTTTAACGGTATTCACGGTCGGGTATTACCCTTTGCGACCGGTGTAAAGATGGCCAGTCCGAAGTCAACGGTAATTGCTGTTGGAGGCGATGGTGACGGATTTTCTATCGGTGCGGGTCATATTGGACACGCAGCACGAAAAAACATCGACATTACCTATATTGTAATGGATAACAGTATTTATGGCTTGACCAAAGGACAAGCATCTCCGACGACCCCTTTGGGTGTAAAAACAAAAACGACCTATTATGGGAATATGGGCATGACCTTTAATCCGGTTCGCATGCTGATCGCTTATAAGGCATCGTTTGTTGCCCGCACTTTTGCCGGAAATCCAAAGCATGTACAGGAAATGATCGTAAAAGCAATTCAGCATCCCGGTTTTTCATTTGTTGAAATTTTATCACCCTGTGTGACCTTTCGCGGAAAAGATCAATTTAAAATTATTCGCGATAAATCAACTTATTTGAATGAAACTCATGATGTCGAAGATGAATTAAAGGCTTTTGATATTGCCAATAACGAGGAATATTATGCTCTGGGTGTGATCTATAAAAAAGTGCGGCCAACTTATGCTGAGATCGTTAGAGAACATGTGACGAAAAAAGCGAAAGCTACTGTAAATGGAACACCCAAGATAGATGAATTATTGGAGCAATTTCAGCCATAGGGATAATAGATATCTTAAATGAACAGAAATTTACAAAAATAGTTGCTGATCTTATTCAGCGAACCGCTTGTGAATTACCTGAAGATATTAAACAAGCTCTTGTATCTGCTAAGGCATTGGAAGTCCCAGAAAGTATAGCATCTTCAGTATTGGATTCAATAATAAACAATGTGGAAGCAGCTCATAAACAGCAACAGCCACTCTGCCAGGATACGGGATTGCCGGCTTTTTATATTTCATATCCTCCCAAAGTATCTCCCAGTAGGATCAAACAATGCATTGAAGATGCAATAGTTCTGGCTACGGAAGAAGGATATTTGCGCCCCAATGCGGTTGATCCTCTAAGTGGCAAGAACAGCGGTAATAATTTGGGTGAGGGAATTCCCGTTTTGAATTTTGATGAATGGGATAAGAACACTATACTGGTGAAATGCCTGCTTAAGGGCGGTGGGAGTGAGAATGTATCAGCTCAATACAGTCTGTCTTCTATGGAATTATCCGCTGGACGAGATCTGCAGGGAATTGAAACCTGTGTGGTCGATGCGGTTATGAAAGCTCAAGGAAAAGGTTGTGCTCCCGGAATTATCGGTGTTGGAGTTGGAGGCGACCGTATCAGTGGATATGAAACCGCCAAAAAACAATTATTCCGCAATTTGAATGATAAAAATGAAAATTCGGAACTAAATGAGTTGGAACAAACCTTATTAGGAAAACTGAATAAGCTTGAGATCGGACCCATGGGCTTGGGTGGTAAAACCACCGTCCTGGGAGTGAAGATCGGGAAAGCGCATCGAATCCCAGCTTCTTATTTTGTTTCAATTGCTTATATGTGCTGGGCTTGTCGCAGAAAAGAACTTTTATTCGATCTGAGTGATAAATGAATGTAAAAAAAATAACATTGCCTCTGTCTGCTGAAGATGTTGGATCCCTTCATGTAGGTGATAAGGTTTTGCTTTCAGGAACTATTGTCACCGGTCGGGATATGGCGCATAAATGGCTTGTAGAAGAAAAACCACGTGAAGTAAAAGATGTTCTTAAAAATGGTGCGATCTATCATTGTGGTCCCATTATGTTAAAAAAAGAAGGTAAATGGACTTGCCTGGCAGCCGGACCTACAACCTCTATTCGTGAAGAACCCTATCTTTCGGATGTAATGCAAGAGTATGGACTACGTTGCGTTATTGGCAAAGGCGGCATGGGGGAGCGAACAGCAGAAGCTTTGAAGAAACACAATGCAGTATATCTTTTTGCCGTTGGAGGAGCCGCAGTGATCTATGCTGATGCGGTAGAATCGGTTGAAGATGTTTTTCAGCTGAATGCTTTTGGTGTCCCCGAAGCCCTGTGGGTGCTAAAAGTGAAAGATTTTTCTGCAATCGTTTCAATGGATTCTCATGGGGGATCTTTACATGATGAAGTTGAAACTAAGAGTAATCTCAGCTACAAGAAACTGATGGACCAATAAGTGTAAAGACGCGATTAATCGCGTCTCT
>JAUVKP010000193.1 GCA_030596185.1 Fidelibacterota bacterium
CATCAGGATTGATCTTTACTAATCCATATTGATCACGAATAATGCCTGCCCAAGCCGTGCCATCATCTTCAAAAGCCAATGAAACAATAAATTGATCATCAAGAACTGTATCAATTAATTGTATATCACCCAGCGGATTAAACAGATTACACGAGATACTTAAAAGGATAATCAAAAACAAACTTAGTTTTTTCATTTTATCACCATGGTTTTTAATCTATCTATTCTTTTATCTTATCGTTTATCGTTCATCGTTTTTAATCTTCGAAGCTCCGTTAGGAGCGTAGGAGATCATCGTTCATAATTTATTTCTATTTTTGGTAAATATATACTCCATCTCCGCTTCCAGTCCAGATTTCACCGGAAGGAGATTCTTTGACTGAAAAATGACCTCGTCCCTCATCAGCCAGGGCAGTTAATTTTAATTTATTGGGTTCATAAACACGCAAACCATATGGGCAAGGACACCAAATATTATCATTCTGATCTATAGTAAGAGATCTAAAATACACACTATCCGTTAATACACGTTGAGCATTATAGCCATCAAATGAAAATAGAGTGGGTTTGCCAGAGCTGGGGTACATCATACCTCCTGAAAAACCTGAATAATCAATTATCCCTATTACATCGTTTTGACTATTAATTTCGATCTCTCTAATCATAAATGGTTCAAAACCGAGATCGTCAGAACCATACGTAGTCCACTGACTTCCATCGAATTTTACTAAAGAATTGAACTGTGCTAACCATATATTATCATCAAGATCAATTTCAATATCAAAATTCATATGCTCGTTCAAATCTGAATTATCCGGTGTGTAAACATTGAATTCTTCCTGTTCGAAAGATACAACTCCACCGATTGTCTCTCCCCCATCTAATCTATTCCAAGAAGCAAACCATACTTTCCCTTCGGAATCGGATGCGATCGACATTACTCTATTTAGTGGAGTATCCTCATTTAATAATTCATATCTGACAAAATCCTGTCCGTCATAACAAACTAAACCATCATTGCCAATCCAAACATTACCATGAATATCAACCTCAATATCCCATATCGTTGTGGAATCGTTGATAATTGAATTTAAACTGTTGTAAACTTGTGTTGTTCCATCTGTATCATAACGAATTAATCCCTGTCCATAAGTACCTAGTGTACCCAACCAAGCCGTACCGTCATCTTCAAAAGCTATAGATACAACAAAATATCCGTCCAATATCTTTTCATCGAAGGTGATCTCTTCAATTTGTGCATCGGGAGGGTCAAATAAAGTACAGGACAGTGGAATAAGAACGATCAACAGAAATAAGGATAGCTTTTTCATATTAGGTCCATGATTTTCTTTGTATATATTTTTAAACAATACAAGATAAAATAAAACAGCTAAAATGCAAATGATTTAAGGAAAATATTTTTTCATTTATAATTCATCGTTTAAAAGCATTTTTATGTTAATGTACGGGAGGCTCTTGAGCCTCCCTCTTCATTCCTCGGGCGACGCCAGCATGCCGTCCATAGCTTCAGCGAAGGATGGAGTCGCCCCTACGATACCGAAAGATATATTTCTTTATCCTATATTTCGCTTCTCTTCTTCTCATGAATAGATCTCTCCCAATCCTACGCTCTATACAGAGCTTCGGCCGGCACGGCACTTCGCTTGCCCCTTTGGGAATGCGCTCCGGTCGAGATGACAGGTTATCTCACCTTCTCTTTTTCTTTTTTTTTATCTTTTGCCTTTAATCTTTTATCTTATGATCGATCTTTGCCCAGACGCAAAGCATTGCGTCTCTACACAATGTTTTTATCTGCCTAATTTTTCTACTGTTCGTCCATTCGTCTTTTCAACTCTGATTTTTTACCTTCTTTGCTTCTTTGCTTACTTGCTTCTTAACTATTATTCTCTTTGGAATATCCCTCTGCAAATGTAAATTTACCCTTGAATTGAAAGGACAATAATGAATCACGACAAAGTAGAAAAACTTATACACGAATTACTCCTCGAAATGGGCGAAGATCCCCAGCGCGAAGGATTGATCAAAACACCTAAACGGGTTGCCCGTGCATGGGAATATATCACAAAAGGATATACTCAGGATGTTCAGGAAGTCATTAACGGTGCCGTTTTCCATGAAAATGCCAGAGGTATGGTCATTGTCCGCGATATCGAATTCTACAGCATGTGCGAACATCACCTTCTCCCCTTCTTCGGTGTCGCACATATTGGATATATTCCCGATAAAAAACTGCTCGGACTCTCAAAACTTCCCCGCATTGTGGATGTGTTTGCCCGTAGACTGCAATTGCAGGAACGCCTGACCCAGCAGATCGCCGATACGCTGTACGAGATCCTGGAGCCCAAAGGATTGGGTGTGGTACTGGAAGCCCGCCACATGTGCATGCAGATGCGCGGGGTTGAAAAATCACAATCTCTCACCACAACCTCGGCCGTCCTCGGTGAAATGCATGATGATCCCGAAACCCGGGAAGAATTCCTTAAGATGATATCAAAAGAGGTTTAGCTCGTAACTCGTGACGTGTAAAGAATCTCCCACCCTTGAATAATAGTAAAGACAAGGCAATGCCTTGTCTCTCCAAACAAAATTTCCTATTTCTCTTTAACCCATAATAAAAACATTAAAGTAATATTTGATCTTTAGAAAAATATCCCATCCATAATCTATAACTCATAATTCATAATTTCTTCTTAGGCCATTTCCCGTTCGTAATTGAAATTCGAAACTGCCTCTTCATCTGGCTCGGCATGGGTAAGATCGGTAAAAGTTGAGACAGGTGGTAATTCTTCTATGGGAAGTTTGAACACTTTTTCGGGGTATAACGATGTGAGAGTATTCCCCTTTTCGATAATGAAACCTGCACCTCTTCCATCGGTGATCTTGCCTTCTATCGGTAATATCGCTCTGGTTTCCAGGATCGGAAGCCTGCCATAAACATATACTTCCACATCATCGGGTTTTTGTTCAACCAAGCGTATCAGGATTTCTTTTTCAAGTTCAACCCACAATTGAGCTCTGTTTACACCCCATTCCTTCAGGGTTTCGATAACCAAGCGGTTCGTTACGGGTAAGGGAAGTCCTGTATTGATCTCGATATCCGTAAATTCTTTAAGAAGTTCGAACTGGTAAAGAGAGGTCACACGAAAATGACGAACACCTTCAAAATATGCAACATTTATACTGCTTCTTAATTTATCAAGCTCATCTTCGGGACAGAACAGCGGTAAAATATATTCCTCTCCGGCTTTAACCTCTGTATGACGTGCTATTCGATAGTTTTGTCCAATATTTTTATCTTTAAGTGCAAGTGTATTTATAATCTTATTTTTAGCTACTGCCGGGATGGGTATCTCAAGATCAGGTATTGGAACCGGAGTATA
>JAUVKP010000178.1 GCA_030596185.1 Fidelibacterota bacterium
CTTGCAACATCATATGTTTTAAATAAAGTTATTGAGAAAATTGGCAACTATGATATCGTTTTTGCCGGAAGACAAGCTATAGATGGTGATACTGCTCAAGTGGGACCACAGACAGCTGAAAAACTCGGATTACCACAAATAACATATGCGGAAAAGATACTTGAATTGAACAATGGAAAAATTAAAGTTCAAAGATTGATTGATGGTGGGTATGAAATATTGGCATCAAAACTGCCGGCTCTTTTAACAGTGGTTAAAGAGGCATCCCTTCCTCGTCCATTTTCTGCGAAACGTGTCATGGCGTTTAAAAACTATGTTCCCCGACACCTTACCACAGAAGATTTGGATGTGGATTTAGAAAGATGTGGTCTTTTCGGTTCTCCCACTAAGGTTCATAATATTGAATCTGTAGTTCTTTCTGCAGGGGATCATGAAAATGTTGAGCCTAGCAAAGAGGGTCTGGGGCAATTAATTGATAAACTAATGAACGATCATATTTTTGGATAAAATTATTATGAATAAATTATCTCATGAAGTCTGGGTCTATATTGAAAAAAAGCAAAACAATATAGCTGATGTCAGTTTAGAACTTCTGTCAAAAGGAAGAAAGCTGGCGGATAAATTGAATGGAACACTAAAATCTGTTATCATCGGTCATGATCTTGAAAGATTGGCGAAGGAAACATTTAATTACGGAGCTGAAGAAGCTATCGTGGTTGATCATGTTGATCTGAAAGAATATAAAACGATGCCTTATAGCAGGGTCTTTAGTGAATTGGTGAAAAAGCACCAGCCGCGTATCGTCCTTTTTGGAGCTACTTTTATAGGTAGAGATATTGCTCCGCGTGTTGCCTCAAATACATTAAGCGGATTAACTGCAGATTGTACGGATCTTCAAATTTCCGATGTAAGCTATATGAAAAAGGAATATCCGAAATTGCTGTTGCAAATACGTCCTGCCTTTGGTGGTAATATTGTCGCAACAATTATTACACCGGATAATCCTGTGCAAATGGCTTCTGTTCGTGAAGGTGTAATGCAAATGGTTCCTCTGGATAAACCCGTAAATGGAAAAATTACCAAAGTACCCTATCAGGCAGAAGAGATTGATAATGTTATTGAGATAATAGAGCGTCATCAGGAAGAGAGCAAAGTTAATCTTAAAGCTGCACCGATCATCGTTGCCGGTGGCTACGGTGTGGGTTCAAAAGAGAATTTCAAATTACTAAAAGAATTAGCCGATTTGATCGGCGGAGAAATTGCCGGAAGCAGGGCGGCCGTAGATGCCGGTTTTGTTGAGCATGAACGTCAAGTGGGACAAACCGGAGTGACTGTGCGTCCTAAACTTTATATTGCCGCAGGTATTTCCGGAGCTATTCAACATAGGGCCGGTATGGATGAATCCAACAAGATCATTGCAATAAACAGTGATCCCGATGCTCCGATATTTGGAGTATGTCACTATAAAATATTAGGCAATGCAATGGATATAATTCCTGCCTTAATTGAAGCTTATAAAAATAAATTGAAGTAGGGGAGATCATGCCGAATTTTTTTACAGACAATAAAGACCTCGTTTTTCAATTGGAAAATATGGATCTGGAATATATAACCGAACTTACTGAAAATGATTATAAAGATGCAGGTAAATTTGATTATGCTCCTAAGGATTATGATGAAGCCAGGGACAATTATAAAAAAGTATTGGAAATAGTTGGGGATATAAGCGGGAATATAATAGCTCCATTGGCAGCAGAGGTAGATGAAGAGGGTGCTCATCTTGAAGATGGGGTTGTGACCTATGCCAAGGGAACTCAAGAAGCCTTGAAACGATTATCGCAAGCTGATTTGATGGGTTTTACTTTGCCAAGGAAATATGGCGGACTTAATATGCCTATGACGGTATATACCATGTCTATAGAAATGGTATCACGAGCAGATGCTTCTCTCATGAATTTATATGGTTTGCAAGATATTGGTGAAACGATCAATAAATTTGGAAGTGAGGAACAGAAAACAGAGTTTTTACCTCAGTTTTCGAATGGAAATGCAACCGGTGCCATGGTGTTGACCGAACCTGATGCGGGCTCCGATCTTCAAGCCGTTAATTTAAAAGCTTATCAGGATGAAGGCGGTAACTGGAAATTGAACGGAGTTAAACGTTTTATTACAAATGGTAGCGGTAATATCCTTCTGGTTTTGGCTCGATCCGAACCCGGTACGATCGACGGACGAGGTTTAAGTATGTTCGTTTGTTACGGTGACGATACAGTCGTGATAAGACGAATAGAACATAAGTTAGGAATTCACGGTTCTCCGACATGTGAAATGCAATTCAATGACACACCATGTCAGTTGGTGGGTAAGCGAAAAATGGGTCTGATCAAATATGTCATGGATTTAATGAACGGGGCACGATTGGGAGTATCAGCTCAAGCTTTGGGTATATCTCAAGCAGCATATGAAGAAGCTTTCTCATATGCAAAAGCTCGAGAACAATTTGGAAAAGCTATTATTGAAATCCCGGTTGTGCAGAATTTATTGATCGATATGCGAACTACATTAGAATCAAATCGCTCTTTATTGTATGCTACTGCAAGATGTGTTGATTTTCGCGATAAACTTATTGAACGTATTGAGCATTTAAAAGCGGAAGGAAAGCCTGCCGGTGAAGAAATGGCTTTACAGAAAAAATACAATAGGCTCGCTGGCATGTTAACGCCTATGTGTAAATTCATTCTTGCCGAATCTGCCAATTCAATAGCATATGATTCTTTACAGATTCACGGTGGAACAGGTTATATGAAAGAGTTTAATGTCGAGCGTTTGGCAAGAGATGCACGTATTACGAATATATACGAAGGTACTTCTCAATTACAGGTCGTAGCTGCTATAGGCGGAGTGATAAATAATCTTTATTCGGATAAGCTCGATGAATATGAAGGCAAGAAATATAAGAGTCAATTAGCGGACCTGATAGTACATCTCAAAGAAATTCGTAAGATCTATGGAGAGAGTTTAAGCTATATTCAAGAAAAGAATGATAAAATCTTTAAAGATGTTGCATCTCAAGATCTCGTTGAAATGTATAGTTACTTGATTACCGGTTATTTGTTGATAGATGAAGCTGAAAAAGATGATAGAAAGCTTTATATTGCAAAACGTTATATTTTGAGATCTTTGGCTGCCTGTAAGCGGAATGCGGAAAATATTAATTTAGAATTATTTTCTGATCTTCAAAATGTGGATGAAATATTAGATAAATAATACCCCTTGTGTGAAACACAAATTCAAGTCGCAAATTATCAAAAACACCATAAATAATGTCATCTCGACCGGAGTCATCGTCGACAGACGGTTGACGAAGCGGAGAGATCTCAAATTGCATCATTATAGTCAAGTATTTGAGATTTCTTCCATCCTGCGCTCTATACAGAGCTTACATCTTCGCTACCAACTTCTCCGCCAGCTGGCGGATTCCAACCTACGCCCCGAAGTATCGTGGCTACGACATGGCGCAGCGCTGGTCAAGAAAGCTT
>JAUVKP010000102.1 GCA_030596185.1 Fidelibacterota bacterium
CATTGACATGGTGGCCAAGTTCACGTACCATTCTAAAACCGTCACCCGTACTTCCTGTCGCGGGGTATGAGCGGCCACCAGTTGTAAGAATACACGAAGTACAAGTGAATGTAGCACCGGTATCCAATGCGATACCTGTGATCTTTCCATTTTCTTTTATAATCTTTTTTACCCGACGATTGTATTTGATAACAACACCTTGGTCTACCGCTTGCTTTACCAGAGCATCAACCACATCCATAGATCGCTGAGATTCGGGAAAGACCCGTCGTCCCCGTTCTTCTATAGTAGGTACATTCAAACGATGAAATAATTGCAAGGTTTCCGGAACAAAGAATCTGGAGAACATAGGTCGGCAGAATTTTGGAACCGGGAAAATTTGTTTCAGGTAGTTTTGAATATCGGAATTGTTCGTGATATTGCAACGACCCTTACCGGTAATAAGTAATTTCCTGCCAGCGCGTCTCATTGATTCCAGGAGTAAGACCGAAGCACCTGCTTCTGCTGCCATTCCGGCCGCAATGAGACCTGCAGCTCCGCCGCCGATGATGATGATATCGTAGTGAATTTCTGACATGGTGTAATATATAAAACTTGACTCAAGTATTTATCATGAAATTATTGCTGTTTTTATATAATATGCGTGGGTATTAGTAAGAAATTATAAACTTGATTCAAGTTTTTAAAGGATTAGCAATTTAAGATGTGTTCTAAATCACAGAAATTATGAAAAAAAAATATAAAACTTGACTCAAGTCGATTGTTTGATTCCTAAATCCTTACGAATAATCTTGATTATCTCCAGATAAGTAAGTATTTTTATTCCGAACAGATAAAAAATATGAGTAGCCAGTAATATATCGGAGTATATATGGGAAAGAACGCAAAAGAGATATTGAAAAAAGTTACTTTGGATCTTGTTCTAAAAAAGGGTTTTAAGGCTACTAAAGTTCAGGAGATCTGTGAACAGGCCGGTCTTAGTAAAATGACATTTTATTATTATTACAATAATAAAAATGAGCTCATTGAAGAGATACTTAAGAACTTTTTTGATGGTGTGATTAGATCATCACAGGAAATTATCGATCAAAATATTCCCTTTCGAGACAGGATCATGAATTTGATCCACTGGAAAGCCGAATTTATTAAAACCATGAGCCCGGAATTTGTTCAGGAATTGTATACAAGTGGTGGTCCGTATATTGATTTGCTAAAAGATGTCATGCAAAGGGCACAAGAACTTAGCTATGGATTTTATCAATATGGGAAAGAACAAGGAGAGATCAATAAAAGTGTCGATGTAAATGTAATCTTGTTTTGGATGAATATTGTATCAGATATGATCATTGAAGGAAAGTTTAATCACCTTTTTGATGATCCCAAGGAAATGAATAAACAAATAAGAGACCTGATACTATATGGAATGTTGGGAAATTCAAAATGAAAAAACTTTTTCTGATCCTATTATCATTTTCTATGCTTATTGCCGCGAATAAAGGTTTGCAATCATTGCGCCTGAAAGGAACTGTTACGGCCTATGGATCAGCGTTTTCCAATTTTCAATCGGGCGGACAGTTTATTCCGGTCATCGATGGAGATTTTTTGTCTGATACTTCTCGGTATATCGCAGATTTTGAATTTTCTGCCGATACTTATGTCCATTACGACACGGTCAATCAATTTACACCGGGAATTCGACCCTATCGGGGATGGGTGCGACTAGCCGGAAATCAATTTGAATTACGCTTGGGCTTGCAAAAGATCACTTTTGGCAAAGCTCAACTATTAAGAACTCTATCCTGGTTTGATATTCTTGATCCAAGAGATCCCCTTGGCTTGACCACCGGTGTTTTTGCCGAACGCTTTCGGTATTATTTCCCCCGTTCCAATGCCAATATCTGGTTATGGGCAATCCAGGAGGACTTAAGCACAAGCTCTTTTTATTTACCTCTGAACCATGATGATTTAAGACTGGCAAGCCAATATGGCGGAAGAGTTGAATTACCCCTTTTCGAGGGTGAACTGGGTTTGAGTTTTAATTATAAGACTGTTTCGGCCGATACGCTTACGATAAGTGATCTTACCGGACCGGGGGTTGAGATATCCCTGTATGATCCACTTGCCAAAAGATATCAATATGGAATTGATGGTAAATGGGATCGCGGGATCGGTGTTTGGTTTGAAGGGGCATATATATTTGAACGCTCTGATTTTATATTATTTGCTGCTGATGCCTATATGATGACCGGGATCATGATGTTTACGCTGGGTATGGATTATACTTTGAATATTGGTAATGGCTTAATGATCATTGCCGAGTATATGGGGGATGTGATCCAAACGGAAGTTGATCTTGGAAGCGGAGAAGATCATTCAGTCACTTTCCTGAATTTTGCGGGATTAATGCTAAATTATCCGCTTGGGATCTTTGACTCGATAGGACTTATGGGCTTTATGGATCTGGATAATACCAAAATTTACACCTATCTGTTTTGGCAGCGCCAGTACGATAATCTTAGCTTACGCCTTTCGGGTGCTTTGACGAATTTTGATCAGGATGCGATCTTATTTCCGGGACAATCGACAGGTGGTTCTTTAGGAAATATGATCCAATTGATGGCTATTTACGATTTTAAAATTAATATAATACGTGATCGGTAACCGGTGACCTGTGAACGGTAATCGGTGATTAGTTAGTTATTTGATAAAAATGTTATGTCATCTCGACCGAAGTCCCGACCATTCGGGACGAAGACTGTTCGAGATGGCAGATAAATAAATATTTTCTAAAACAGAAAAGGAGAAGAAACATGAGTAAATCACTCATTAATATTGAAGGTCTGGTAAAGCGATTTCCTATGGGCGATCGTGAATTCACGGCCCTTGATGGCGTTAACCTCACGATCAATCAGGGAGAATTTTCAGGACTGGTGGGACCATCCGGCTCGGGAAAAACCACGATTCTCAATATTGTTGGGTCTCTGGATATACCCAGTGAAGGTGCGGTAAGTGTATTGGACAATGATATTGGTTCACTTACACCGAAAACAGCAGCAAAATTGAGAAATAAGCATATCGGATTTATTTTTCAGACCTATAATCTCTTGCCGGTATATACCGTTTATGAGAATGTGGAACTGCCTCTTTTGCTTTTGGATTACGATAAAGCAACACGGAAAAAAATGATCATGGATGCACTTGAATGGGTGGATCTTATCGATAAATGCGATTCACGTCCTTCGCAATTATCCGGAGGTGAATCACAGCGTGTTGCGGTTGCACGGGCTATGGTCAAACGACCGGAGATCGTTCTTGCCGATGAGCCGACTGCAAACCTCGATTCAAAGAATTCATTTAATATTCTTTCGATGATGGAAAATCTCAATAAGGAATTAAAGACCACTTTCTTGTTTGCAACCCATGATGAAAAGGTCATGAAATACCTGAAACGCAAGATCTTACTTGTTGATGGTAAAATAGCCAAGGATGAACGCATTAAATAAGGTGATCTTATGTTAACAATAAAATTAGCATTTAAGAATCTCATTGGTGCCGGAAGACGGGCATGGTTAAATATCATTGTTCTGTCAATCGTTTATGTCATGATCATTTTTATGGTTGGTATGATGAAAGGTGTTTTTGGAAGAATGGAGCATGAGACTCAGCTTACTGAATTTGCCGCCGGGCAATTTTGGAGTGAGAATTATGATCCGCAAGATCCTGTCAATATCCGGGATTATCACCAATCTTACTCAGATGTAAAAGCATACCTTAGCCCGGATAAAGCTTGCCAGATCCTTGTAACTCCCGCTACGATCTATGCTGATGGACGTTCGAGTGTCGCTTTGCTGAAAGGTATTGTTCCGGAACAATCGGTCATGAAAATGGAAACAGAAAAACTCCTGACTGAAAGCAATTATATTCCGGTCATGATCGGTAAACAAATGGCAAAATCGGCAAAATTGGAACTTGGCAATATTATTACCCTTCAGGTTCGTGATAAGAATGGAGTGTTTGATGCTGTTGATGCGGAGATCGTTCATGTAATGCAGCATAATATTCAAAGTGTGGATGCAGGCATGGTCTGGATATCTTTAGATGATCTTCAATCTCTTCTGGATCTTAAAAATGAAGCCACATATATTACAGTTTCAAATAAATTCGATCAAGAAATGTCCGGATGGAAATTTAAGGATCTGAATTTTTTATTGGCAGATATCAAGTTGCTTTCCTTTCAGAAACAAACCGGTGCTTTAATTATGAACATTATTATGCTGACATTGGCCGCATTGGCGATCTTTGACACACAGATGCTGGCGATCTTCCGTCGAAAAAAAGAGATTGGCACGCTGATAGCACTCGGCATGACCCGGAAGCATGTAAAAATGTTGTTCACGATGGAAGGACTATACTATGCGATATTGGGAATCATAATGGGATTGATCTATGGAATTCCGCTACTTTGGATCACAAGTGTGAAAGGGATTAATTACGGAAGCGTTGCAGAAGATTTTGGAATGAATATGGGTAGTATTCTCTATCCTGAGTTTTCTTTTCAATTATTCCTGAGCTCAACATTGATCGTTGTTTTGGTCATCATGGTGGTCTCTTACCTTCCGGCACGAAGTATTTCCAAACTGAATCCAACTCAAGTCTTGAAAGGAAAATAAATTGATTTTACGTTTAGCAATAAAAAATCTCTTACACAGCGGTCTTAAAACCTGGTTAAATATCTCGGTTCTTACCATAGTATTTATCATGATCCTATTTTTGCAGGGATTTTATACCGGGATGTTCAATCAAATTGAACATAATATGGTAGAATATGAAGTAGCCGGTGGACAATATTGGCATGAAAATTATGATCCGCATAATCCCTTGAGTATTGATGACAGTTATGGAAAGATCGATGCTTTTGGATCAGCGATTAATAAGAAACAGGCTGTCCCTATTTTGCTTCGCAGCGGTGCGATGTACACAGATAACGGTATGAGGGGTATTCTGATAAAAGGGATAGATCGCAATCAAACACTGCTTAATGTCCCCACAG
Organism: Fidelibacterota bacterium; assembly: GCA_030596185.1. Lineage (GTDB taxonomy): Bacteria > Fidelibacterota > Fidelibacteria > Fidelibacterales > Fidelibacteraceae > M50B103. Next base: position 5,051 of record JAUVKP010000102.1, read on the forward strand.
CGGTTCTGCATGAAAATACCGGTATCATGTC
>JAUVKP010000066.1 GCA_030596185.1 Fidelibacterota bacterium
CCACCAAAACCAAGGCTATTTTTCAGAGCATAACGAATATTTCTTTTTTTCATTTTGTTCGGTGTGTAATCCAAATCACATTCGGGATCTTTTTCTTTGTAATTTATCGTTGGAGGAACAACACCTTCTTGCAAAGCCAGAGCAGTAATTGCCGATTCGATCCCGCCTACTGCACCAAGTGAATGACCATGCATTGATTTGGTACCACTGATACTGATCTTATATGCATGTTCTCCAAAGGCTTGTCTAATTCCCTTGGATTCCATTCGATCATTGTAAAAGGTCGAGGTTCCATGGGGGCTTATAAAATCAATCATCCCGGGCTCGATCCCGGCATCTTTCATGGCGCCCAGCATACATTTAGTGATGCCTTCCGCACTTTCATCAGGCTGGGTAATATGAAAAGCATCGCAATTTGCACTGTAACCGATCATCTCGGCATAGATCTTTGCATTCCGCTTTTTAGCGTGCTCCAATTCTTCCAAGATCAGCAAACCGGCACCTTCTCCTATCACAAATCCGGAACGTTCTTTATCAAATGGAATGGATGCGCGGTTCTTATCCAAATTAGGAGAGATAGCCCGCATATTTGCAAAACCGCCAACCCCAAGAACGTTGACAGGAGCTTCTGAACCACCGGCAAAGGCCACTTCGAGATATCCATCCTTAATATAACGGAATGCTTCTCCGATCGAATTGGTAGCCGATGAACAGGCTGTAACAATGGGAAGCGACGGTCCTTTTGCATTGAATTTGATCGCCACATTACCCCCGACCAAATTTACTATCGTATTGGGAATGAAAAAAGGACTCAATCTGTCCGCACCTTTGTGTACAGCTTTCACAGTTTCATTGTAAATTGTTTCAAGTCCACCAATACCACTACCCACAAATGTCCCAAAACGATCATGGTCAAAATCAGCTTCCGCCAATTTACTGTCGTCATAGGCTTCTTTTGCTGCAACCAAGGCTAAAATGGTTGTTCTGTCAAGGCGTCTTGCTTCTTTGGGAGGAATAGCATCCCCTATCTCCAGATCTTTAATCTCAGCAACCAAATAAGGTTTTTGTTGAGATGCGTCAAACAAAGTTATTTTATCTATTCCATTCTTTCCGGCTTTGACACCTTCCCACATATCTTTGATATTATTACCAATGGGCGTAACTGCTCCAAGGCCGGTAATTACGACTCTACGTTTCATGTATTCTCCTAGCTCATTACCATGCCGCCGTCTACATGGACGACTTGACCGGTGATATAATCTGCATGTTTACTTGCAAGAAACAGGACTAAAGATGCAACATCTTCAACCTGCCCGTATCTTCCCAAGGGGATTTCCTTTAAATAGTGTTCTTTTACACTATCAGGAAGACTTTCTGTCATTTTCGTTTCAATATAACCCGGTGCAACAGCATTGCAGGTAATATTTCTTTTGGAAAACTCTCTAGCAACAGATTTGGTTAGACCAATGACACCTGCTTTGGATGCAGAGTAATTCGCTTGTCCTGCATTCCCAATTAATCCGGATACGGATGCAAGATTAATGATCTTACCATATCTTGCTTTGGTCATAAAAGGAACCACGGATTTAATCATATTCCAGGTACCCTTTAGGTTGACATCCAGAACCTTATCAAAATCATCTTCTGACATTCGTAACATTAATTGGTCTCTGGTAATACCGGCATTGTTTACAAGAATATCGATCTTTCCGTATTTCTCTTTGAGTACTTTTGCTGTTGCCTGTGTATTATCATAAGAAGATACATCGACTTTATAAGCTTCGCATTTCAACCCTTCCTGAGAAAGTTGGTCGCAAAGAACTTTTGCTTTGACTTCATCCATATCGTAAATAATGACCGTAGCACCTTTTCTTGCGAACTGTACGGAAATGGTTTCTCCTATTCCGCTGGCACCACCGGTAACCAATGCGATCTTCCCATCTAGATTCATAATATTTCCTTTTTCTGCTTATTGTCTTTCAGCGTTCAATTTAATGCATCTTTTCAGCAGAAGCATCAGAAAGTTAACAAACATGCTCCACTCGTCAATCCGGCTCCAAAACCGACCAATATGACTTTATCGCCCGCTTCCATGGTTTCTTCTTCAAGCATCTCATCAAGTGCAATAGGGATGCTTGCTGCAGAAGTATTCCCATACTTGTGAATGTTTACATAGAAAGATTCCATGGGCATCTTTAAGGCTTTAGATGCACTTTGAATTATACGAATATTTGCCTGATGCGGTATGATTTTTTTAATTTGGGATCTATCAATATTCCCATACTCCAATACACCGTTTACACTGGATTTGATTACTCTAGATGCAAATTGATAAACTTTTGGACCATTCATATTAACATAATCATCCACATACAAGATCAGGTCATTATCACTCTTGGTTTGCACATTGAAAATGACTTCTTTGGATTCATCCTTCTCTATGATCATTGCACCGGCACCATCACCAAAAAGAACGCAGGTGTTTCTGTCTTTATAATCCGTAAATTTAGAAATTACTTCAGCTCCAATGACCAAAGCACTCTTATATGAACCACTGTACATCATTTTTTCTGCTATATTCAAACCATAAATAAAACCCGTGCAGGCCGCATTGATATCAAAAGCAAGTATGCCCGGTTTATCCAAACCGAGCTTTGCTTGTACACGGCAAGCCATACTGGGACTTCTCAGCTCCGCTGTGAATGTTGCTACAATAATAAGGTCAATTTTATCTTTATCGTAATTTGCTTTTTCAATAGCATTCATGGCAGCAATTGTAGCCAAGTCTGATGTATTTTTACCATTAACTATACGTCGTTCTTTAATACCTGTTCTGGAAGTTATCCATTCATCTGTGGTATCAACGATCTTCTCCAGGTCATGATTTGAGAGAACTCCTTCCGGAGTAAAATGACCAGTGGAGACAATTTTGAAACATCCTTTATCTAAGGCCATTCAATATTCCTTCCTGTTATTGCCATCTGCATATTATTTCTTTCATATGAAATAATAGTCAGACATATTTCAGCAAAACATATCAGATGATTTGGTGAGGAATTGAAAGTTGTATGTATAAAGACCTCCTAAAACCCGGATCTCAATACAGGCTATGCTTTGTATAAATCGAAAATTTAATTGTTTTTAGAACAAAACATAAAACTTTCCAAGTTCAGAAATAACTGACAATATTGTTGCTGAGATATACTGTGCTTACTTATTGCTTTCAATATATTTCATTACATCAGCAACTGTCTTCAGTTTATCAATATCTGATTCAGGAATAGTAATATCGAATTCGTTTTCAATACTCATGATAAGTTGAATTGCATCTAAAGAATCTGCGCCCAGGTCATCCTGAAGATTAGCTTCAAGCGTAACTTGTTCTTTATCAACGCTTAATTCGTCTGCAATCAATGTAAAAAGTTGGTCTTTCATTTTTCCTCCGTGTGTGTTTTTAAGGTTTTTGATGTTTTATTTAAAAACAGCAAAAAACTCAATGATAGTCTAATACAAATTGACACAAATAGTCAACCTTTTTTTATACAAATGGTATGAGGTTTGGGGTGCGGGGTTTGGGGTTTGGGGTATAAAAAATTTAGAAATTTAGTGATTTAGAAGTTTAGGGACGGGCAGAGACAAGGCACTGCCTTGTCTTTACAAAATAAATACATATAAGATTTCAGAAGAAATTATTATCTCAGCTACCAACTTTACTGGTAAGAGATTAGAAAAAGATATTGAATCACGTGGTTATTGGTTCTTGGCTCTTGAATCTTTACCTTAAAGGTATCACATCCATTAAAATAATAGCAATTGCCTGGTCTTTAGAATGGCTTAAACTCACAGAAGTATGCTTTATTTCCAGCATTTCTTTTATCTTTCCGGAGAAATTTAAATGTGGTTTACCATTTTCGTCATTTTCTATCCATGAATCTTGCCAACTTAAATTGTCAATATGATCCAAAAGCACTTTTCGGACCGCTTCTTTTGCGGCAAAACGCACTGCAAAATGTTGGGCGGCTTTTTTGCTTTTTATTGAATATTCAATTTCAATTGGATGAAAATATTTTTTAACGAAAGAAGGATTTTGTATTGATTTTTCAATACGAGAGATTTCGATAATGTCTATACCGGTTTCGAGCATATTATTTAATGTTTAACGTTTAAGGTTTAAGGTTTAATAATTTAGCGTTTGTGGATTTGAAAGTTGCGCTCGTCTCAGTTTAGATAACATTTGAGCAATATTGTTAATATCATTCCTCAATTCTGTTAATTGTTCGTGCGTTATAAACTCTCTTCTTTTGGCTACGATAATCAGATTCAGACATTCCATTAAACTTCCAAAAGATATTTGAGTAAAATTGGCTTTATCTTTTGCAGTTATTCTCCCTGATCCTTCAGCGATATTATTGCCGACTGAAATGGCTACTCTTTTCAACTGGCTTGTCAAACTATACCTTTCATCTCTTGGAAAATTTGAAGTCAGATCATAGATCTTATCTATAAAATTATTTGACTGATCCCAAACATCCAATTTTTCAAATGAATACTTTTTTATTTCGTCCACCCAATATTTAAAATTTAATTTTAAACGAATTTAAACGTTAAACTATAAACTTTAAACTAACAAATCAACCGCTTCATTCAAAGTTGTGACATCCGACACACTAATCACCTTGACTTCACGATCTATTCTCTTCATCATGCCAGCAAGGACTTTACCCGGACCAATTTCAATAAAAGTGTTAACGCCCATACCTATCAATTTCCGCATGGACGCTTCCCATTTAACGGATGCCTGCATTTGTCTTATCAAGGATGCTCTTGCATCAAGGCCTGAGCTAATAATATCTACATCGGCATTGTTCACCAGGGGAATCTGAAGATTATTAAAAGTGATACCGCTCAACCATGCTTCAAGGTCATCTGCCGCTTTTTGCATGAGGGGTGAATGGAAAGGTGCACTGACGGCCAGAGGGATACCCATGGCACGTTTTTCCTTGGCTAAAGCTATGACGTCTTTGACTGCATTCGTATGTCCCGATATCACATATTGTCCCGGACAATTGATGTTAGCGTTAACTACGACATGATCTTCACGACTCACAGTATCACATAACTCTTGAACAACCTCTTCAGTCGTTTTGATGATAGCGGCCATAGTTCCAACTCCCACCGGAACGGCGGACTGCATAAACTGTCCACGTTTATTTACTGAAAGAACCGCATCTTCGAATGATAAAGCTTCTGCACAAACCAATGCGGTATATTCACCTAGACTGTGACCGGCAACATAAGAGGGCTTGATATCAAGTTTCTCTTGTAAAAGTTTCAATAATGCAATGCTTGTCGTCAGTATTGCAGGTTGTGTATTCTCTGTCAGCTTTAATTTATCTTCGGGTCCTTTAAAACAAAGAGAAGAAATACTGTAACCCAGTACCTCGTCTGCTTTATCAAATATCTTTTTTGCTATTGGATATTTTCCATAAATGTCTTTTCCCATGCCCACCGACTGCGAGCCCTGACCCGGGAAAATAAATGCTAATTTACTTTGCTCGATCATACTGAATTTCCCTCTTATTTCAGTGTTTGTTAATCTTTGTCATAGTTAGGGCTCCTGTATTCCCTAAGGCAACCCGGAAAATAAATTAATACATGCCTTTTGTATATCCAATCTTTTTTCAAACCACGGTAGCCGGTGAAATCTTATAAATAAATAAAAAGCACCCCGCCAATGGCAGGGTGCAAAAGTCTATATTTTTTAAATCAACGCCAATGAGTGTACCTCTCATTTCCATTTGTATCTATAAGCACTTTTTTATCACTTCCATCCGGATCTATTAAATACAATCCTCTGTTTATACCGTCAAATTCTTCGTACATGATCGTATTACCATCAGGTGACCAAGAAGGTCTGTTCTCATCAACTCCTGAAGTTGAAATCACTTTACTAACTGAAGAAGTTGAACGATCATATATAAATACACCCCATTGCACACTTGAATTTGTATCATATCCCCTTCCGGCAAATACTATCAAATTATTATTTGTCGGGTGAACATGAGGAGAACGTTCTTCAACATTTTCAGCTACGCATAATCTATGCCGATCCGTACCGTCCAAATTTGCAATATATGCCCTAAAGGTTCCCGTTTTATCTGAATGATAGACAAACTGTTCGCCATCGGGAGTATACCTCGCTCCCCAATTTCTTGCTGAATCTTCAATAACACAAGTTACTGAATCAGTCTCAATGTCATAAATAAAGACATCTGCCATTCCATGAATGATAGACCAAAACATGAGTTTATCTCCATTGGGGCTCCAGGATAGCATATGGGGAATATATTTCACCAAGGGTAACATCTCTACTTCCAAAGTATTCACATCAACAATAAAGGCTTGATGCCCAACTTCAGAAGGTCTTTGGTATACAACTTTTTGTCTATCCGGAGATAGTTCAGGGCAATTATCCCCATAAGGAGAATCGGT
>JAUVKP010000200.1 GCA_030596185.1 Fidelibacterota bacterium
TATTCATGGCGGTACAGCGCATAATGCCATACCGCGCGATTCCGAAGCTGTTGTTGCGATCCCAGCAGAAGAAAAGAAAAAAGCGGATGAGATCGTAGCCGCAATGCTTGCGACTTTCCAAAACGAATACAAAGGCTTTGAAGAAAATCTCTTTGGAAAACTTGAAGTTCTTGAAGCAAAAGAGAAAGCTATCAAAGCTGAATTGGCTGACCGTGTATTACGTTTCATGATAGCGTTCCCGAATGGTATCGAAGAACTGGACCCCTCGGTCCATAACGGTGGTCCATTACTGGCTGAAACATCAAATAACTTCGCGGTTATCCGAACAGAAGATGATGTGATCAGAATTTTATCCAGCCAACGTTCTCAAGTTATGTCTTCTCGAAATATGTTGACGCAGAAGATCGAGATGCTTGCGCATCTTGCCGGTGCCGAATATGAAAGTGGTAATGGTTATTCATCTTGGCAACCCAATTGGGATTCTGCACTTCTTGCCGCGACCAAAAAAGTCTACACGAAATTATTTGCTAAAGATGCCGATGTCAATGTGATCCATGGTGGTTTGGAATGCGGTGTGATTGGCGCGAAGCATGAAGGTATGGATATGATCTCACTGGGTCCGTCCATTGAAAATCCGCATTCACCGGATGAACGTATGTATGTTCCCTCTATCAAAAAGGTCTGGGACCTTCTGGTAGAACTATTAGTAACTTTATAAAATCAACTTAGGAAAGTTCATGGCTATATCACATGATGAAGTGAAATATATTGCCGGTTTAGCGCGTTTGACCCTGACCGATGAAGAGATCAATCTTTATGCTCAACAATTGAACGATATTCTTGGATACATTGATCAATTAAATGAACTTGATGTGGATAATGTAGAGCCCATGAGCCATGTGCTCGATATTATTAATGTCATGCGGGAAGATAAACACCTCCCTTCACTGACCCGGAAAGAAGTGATGGCGAATGCCCCCGATCATGACAATATACATTTCAAAGTCCCCCGGGTAGTTAAAGGATAAGGAGTCTCCCATGGCAACAGATGTTAAAGACCCGGGATCAACCCGTTATATTTTTGTAACAGGTGGTGTGATCTCCGGTCTCGGAAAGGGTATTACCTCGGCTTCTATCGGGTACCTGTTGAAAGCGGCGGGTTATAAAGTTACCATTCAAAAATTTGATCCTTATCTAAATGTTGATCCCGGTACCATGAGTCCGACTCAGCATGGCGAAGTCTATGTCACAGATGACGGTGCGGAAACCGATTTGGATCTCGGACATTATGAACGTTTTCTCGATATTTCAATGTCCAAAAAGAATAACGCGACAGCTGGACAGGTTTACAGTAAGGTTTTAGAAGCCGAACGTCGCGGTGAATATCTTGGCCGAACCGTTCAGGTTATTCCTCATATCACCAATGAGATCATGCGCCGTTTTACCACCATTCTTGATAACGATGATTTCGATATTGTCATTACGGAAGTCGGCGGCACGGTCGGTGATATCGAAAGTTTGCCATTCCTTGAAGCCATTCGTCAGTTTGAAAACACACTACATTATCATGAACACATGAATATTCATGTGACATTACTTCCTTATGTAGGCTCATCCGAAGAAATAAAAACCAAACCCACACAGCATTCCGTACAGAAAATGCGCGAGATCGGTTTGGCTCCGGACATGATCATGTGCCGTACCGGAAAAGTCGGTGTTGACAAAAGTGCTCGCGATAAGATCGCACTATTCTGTAATGTGCGTCCCTCGGGGGTTATTGATATGCCCGATGCAGAAACTATTTACGAGATTCCGCTCATATTTAAAAAACAAGATGTTTATACGACCATTGCAACTCACTTAAGATTGGGTAATGAACAAAATCCTGTTTTAAGAAAATTGAGAACCATGGTCAATCGTATCAAAGACCCCAAGCATTCTGTTAATATAGGTATCGTAGGCAAATACACCGATATGAAAGATTCTTATAAAAGTATTACAGAATCTTTTATTCATGCGGGAGCCGAGAACAACACTCGCGTGAATCTAACTTGGATCGAAGCTGAAGATCTCGAAAAAATGGACAATAGAGAACGCAATAAGACATTTAAGCCATTAGACGGTTTTCTCGTCCCCGGTGGCTTTGGAAAAAGAGGCATTGAAGGAAAAATATTGGCTGCAAAATATGCACGGGAAAAGAAAATACCTTATTTCGGTATATGTCTCGGGTTGCAGATCGCGGTCATTGAATACGCCAGAAACGTTCTTAAATTAAAAGATGCCAATTCGACGGAATTCAATGCAAAGACAGAACATCCTGTTATTGATATAATGGAAGAACAAAAAAAAGTTACCAATCTGGGTGGTACCATGCGTTTAGGTGCTTTTGATTGTGAATTGACAAATGGTTCGAAAGTGAAGAAAGTTTATCGTGGAGTTACGATCTCTGAACGTCATCGTCACCGCTATGAAGTCAACAATACATATCGCGATGATCTACAAAAAGCCGGTCTGAATATTGTGGGTGTAAACAAAGCCCATGATCTGATTGAGTGTATAGAATTACCCGAACATCCCTGGTTCGTGGGTGTGCAATTCCATCCTGAATTAAAATCCCGTGCACTAAAAGCTCATCCTTTATTCCGCGGGTTCATTGCGGCTATTCTTAACAAAAAAGGCCATGAATGACACCTGCTTTTGAACAAAAATTAAAAGCCATTAAATTGATCGCTACCGATGTGGATGGCGTGCTGACCGATGGCTCATTTTATATAGGCTCGAATTTGGAAATAAAGCGCTTTCATTCCAATGACGGACTGGGTTTTGTTCTATTAAGATTACTTGACTTTCCGGTTGCCATTATTTCCGGACGTTTTTCTGAAGCTACCATAGCTCGTACACGCGCCCTGAAAATTCCCGATAACTTGGTATTCCAAGATAGCTATATTAAAACCGGCGCATTTGAAACACTCAAAGAGCGCTTTTCTCTGGAAGATCATGAGATCGCCTATATGGGTGATGATTATATCGATACACCAATCTTAAAACGCTGCGGGGCAGCTTTTGCTCCGTCGAATGCCATAGAAGAAGTTAAGAGCATGGTCGATCATGTCACGCTTACTCCGGGTGGATCAGGAGCCTTTAGAGAAATGGTGGATATGATCCTTCGTGCCCAGGGAAGTTTTGATCAAGCTATAGATAAACTTCATGGGCTGTATTAAATTAGTAGTTAGTAGTTAGTAGTTAGTAGTTAGTAGTTAGTAATTAGAAGAATCAACTCTCAGAAAAAAATATCGCGTCATCCCGGACTTGATCCGGGATCTGATTAATTCT
>JAUVKP010000244.1 GCA_030596185.1 Fidelibacterota bacterium
GAAGAATCTATTCACAGAAAGATGTTCTGTATCATGAATAGATGCTTCGACTACGCTCAGCATGACAGTTCCTGTTAGTTTTTTTAGGACTCAAGACAATGTTACTAGTTTCTAGTTACCAGTTTATTATTTTTTTCTTTATTTTTCTTTAAAACACCATTAAATTGGTATGTTATTTTAAACAAGATACTATTATTGAAAGTACCCACGACTTATTGATGTGAATATCTTGGATTTTCTAGTTTCTGATCAACCCTTATAAATTATCAACTGACCCTCTTCAAATACCTCTTTCTGCGTAAAGACGTTTTTATAATGCAGACCAAAATATAGGAGGTAGATTATGAAAATTTGGAATTTAGTTCTGAATTGTCTTATTGTTGGAGCCCTTGCATTTCTTGCCGGTATGCTTGTCAGTTTTCTCTTTAATGTGATCTTTAAAGAATGTGCAATGGTCGCATGGGGAACAACCCTGAGGATCGCGGCAGTCTTGGGACTCGTAATTCCACTTGCTGAATTGTTGAAGATCAAAAAAGATTAAAGTTTAAGCTTGCCGGCCGTAACCTTCTTGACAACCGTGGGTTTATCGAAGATTGTGGTGAAGGCTGGAGTTTAGAGGATCTTCCAATTAAAGATAAGGTATTTATCTTATTGTAGGTTTGTTATATAAAAATTTGATCCCACACCTTTTTAAACTGAGCTACCGGAAAGCCTATTACACTGTAAAAACATCCGCTTATACTTTCAACCAGATTTGCGCTTAAGTCCTGAATACCATATGCCCCGGCTTTATCCATGGGTAAACCGCTTTCAATATATTCATAAATATCTTCATCGGATAAATTGCGAAAACGAACTTCTGTCAATTCGTCTTCTGTGATATGTATATTATTTATTCCACAATGAATAGAAAATGCTGTAATTACTTTATGAGTATTCCCTGAAAGTAAGCGCAACATTTTAAATGCATCCGCTTTATCTATGGGTTTTCCAAGTATCTCTTCATTATAAATGACGATTGTATCTGCTGAAATAACAATATGCTCCGGATATTTCTCAGCAATAGCCCTTCCCTTTTCTTCTGATAAACGACGAACATATTTCAGAGCATCTTCATTGAGAAATATTGATTCATCTATATGGGCCGGAATGATCACGAATTGAAAACCCAGTTGTTCGAGTAATTCTTTACGACGGGGAGAAGCAGATGCCAGGATCACAGGCAGTTCGGGTTGAAGGATCATGGCAATACTACCATCTTATTATATTGTTTGATCGTTTCATCTCCTGTCTCAACTTCCAGAACATAAAAGTAAACGCCCGCCGCAAGGGGATGACCGTAGTCATCTTGAGCTGTAAATGGTATAGCGTTAAACCCGGAATGAATTGATATATCCGTTAACCCTGCTACCGATTTACCCGAAATAGTATAGATCCTTAAATCTGCAAGTCCACTAAATGCGGAAGCAAAAGTAATATCGGTTTGATCTTTGAAAGGATTAGGGAAATTCACCAGATTCTGCACCAGCTCATCCCCTTCATGTAGGACCGTTAAAGAAAGCTCTACTTGAGAGTAATTGTTATAATTGTCGAACGCAGATATCTCGATCAAATGTTCACCTTCATCGAGATAATTATCTACAGTATATTCAACCTTCCCTTCAGTGAAATCATTTTGTTCATAAACAAAAAGCTCACTGAGATCAACCAACTGCTGACCATTATCAATTGACATTTCCAGCACATGCCCAATGGTTCCTGTAATATTAATACCGCTTTGATCTTCAAATACAATACGAACAATACTGGTATCAAAGATCACTGCGCCATTTTGTAGTTCAATATCTCCCGAATGGAAAGTAATATTTGGACCAAGAACATCGGAAGAAGCATCCGGATTAATACCTCCGACGTGAATGTCGTCTATTGCAGCCGAACCATCAAATTGTCGATCAGAATTCCAATATATCATGCGGACCTTACCTTCGGTTCCATGATATTGAATATCTTTGGGAATAAAAGCTTCAGTTGAGAAGGAATTACCATTGAAAGAAATATTGCCGTTAAACAAGCGATTACCTTCCAGATAATAGCTTACCAGCGAAGTAGCACCTGAGGTATTATAGATATACTCACGACTTACACGATAATCATTATCATAGATCGTGATCTTTCCCTCAAGATCATTTAATCCTGGATCATTCCCTTCCCGGTTAAGTGCACGACCATCTATACTAACTCTATCCAAAGCCCTGAGTGTATCTCTGCTCAAGGAATCTATCATGCCGGCGTTTTGCGGGAAGGCAGGTATAATAGTTGGGTCGCCAAAATACATGAATTTCATATTATTATTAACCTTGGTTGGGCCATATTGATTATTTGATTCGTTCTTAGCATAAAGCACAGCATCGCCCATGAGAGGTGTATAAGCATAATCGGGATTTCCTTCGAACAAACCACAAGAAAAATCCTCAACAAATTTTACATTTGCAGACGTTGAACTTCCATGAAACACTGAGCGAACTGTTGCAAGCGTAGCGATAGCGCCGTTCGCATCCAAAGTAACAATATCCTCTGCCATGCTTTGGAAATCAGGCATATCAGATCTACCCCAACTGCACGTTGCAGCTAAGATCAACGGATACTGATGATTCACATCCAATCGAACAAGATCATTACTGACAAAAACCTTTTCCTGGGTCCATACGGAGGCATCACCATGCCCGTAATAATTCACAAAAGAAACGCCATTAAGGAAGGCTTCCATGATATCTTCACGCGCGCCATCCCTTCCCATGGTTTGAAGTTCGGTAATATATCTTTCGGGA
>JAUVKP010000054.1 GCA_030596185.1 Fidelibacterota bacterium
AAGCTTCGGAGCACTTCGCTCAGGATGACAGTCCATGTCTCGCATTTCAATCTAAATCTCAGCCTTAAGCTTAGTCTTATTTATTCTCTTTCACAAAATTCACCATCTGCTCAGCGATATAATCCAAATGCTTGTCTTCCAGCCCGGGCCACGATCCTACCCAAAAAGTATCATTCATAACCCGATCGGTATTTTCAAGGCACCCAACAACACGATGTGGGATATCTAAATAACCGGGTTGTTTCAATATATTTCCGGCAAAAAGCAAACGGGATCCAATCTTCTTTGATTCAAGATATTGCAATAAAGCATGCCGCTCACCCGGGAAATTATCTTTAAGCGTAATTGTACAGCCGAACCAACTGGGAATCGCTTTTGGATGAGCTTTATCGGTAATAATATAATCGCCGATCAATTTTTCTAATTTATTTGTGAGATACTTATGATTATGGCGGCGTTTTTCAGCAAAGGGTTCCATGCGCTCCATTTGGCTCAAACCAATAGCGGCTTGGATATCTGTGATCTTAAAATTAAATCCACGCTCCGAATAAACGTATTTATGGTCATAAGCAAAAGGCAACTTACCATATTGACCACCAAAACGGTTTTTGCATGTATTGTCATGACCTGTCTCACACCAGCAATCCCGTCCCCAATCGCGCATGCTTTCAGCAATACGTATCAGTTTGGGATCGTTGATCAAAACAGCACCACCCTCACCCATAGTAATATGATGAGCAGGATAAAAAGAACAGGTCGCAAGATGTCCAAAGGTTCCTGTTTTCTTTCCATCAAATTCCGCGCCAAGTGCATCGCAGTTATCCTCAATAACCCACAGATCGTGCTTCCTTGCAACCGCCATGACAGCATCCAGATCAAAGGGATTGCCCAAAGTATGGGCCAGCATGATGGCTTTTGTTTTGGATGACACGGCTTCTTCCAGTATAGAAACATTCGCGTTATAACCGGGAATACTCACATCCACAAAAACAGGAACACAATGATACTGTAGAATAGGATTAACTGTTGTGGGAAAGCCTGAAGCAACAGTAATCACTTCATCACCGGCTTTTAAGGCCTTATCACCCAGCTTAGGTGAAGTAAGCGTAGCAAAAGCCAGCAAATTAGCTGATGAACCTGAATTGGTCGTTAATGCTCGTATATTTCCAATCATCGACGCCAAGCGTTCTTCAAATTCTGCAAGGAAGCGACCACCGGTCAACCAGCCATCCAGAACTGCCTCAATACCATATAACAGATCCTGTTCAAACAATACTTTACCTGAAGCAGGTATGTAGTCTTTCCCAGGTTCGATATTTTTCTCTACTTTTTTATGAGCTATTTTCAATAGTGATTTATTTAATTTTTTATCAATATTCTTAAATTCCATATCGTTCCTCCAAATAATCTTCAACTGTTGTAAATTTCAGTTCAGGATACTCATTTTTAATTTTATCTGTTTTTAATCCACCTTTTAAGGGTCTGGGAGCAGCTTGACCTAATTCACAGCTTAGCGCCGCTTCAATTTTCATCCTTGAAGAAGGAAAATAGTCCAGTACTTTTTTTGCAAGTTCAACCCGATTGAGGTATTCGTCTGAGGCAAGATGATAAGTTCCTTGTTTGTCATCCTTAATCAGCTGACATACAAATTTCGCGATATCCCGTGCATTAATTGGCGTAGCATATTGATCTACAGGCAATCGTAATGTACGTTCTTCTCCTGTTTGTGCTGAGCGAGCCAAAAATGCTATAAAATTCTTACCTCTGACCTCATCACCGTATACGTTAGTAATTCGCAGAATTAAATGATCGTCCGTTTTTTCTCTGATGATCTCTTCAGCCTGCAATTTGTGCTTTCCATAAACACTTAATGGATTTGTTGCATCATACTCCCTGTAGGGTCCAGCCTCTCCATCGAATATATAATCTGTTGAAATATATACAAATTTCGAGTGGTATTTTTCAGCAAGCTCAAGGGCTGCTATAGTTGATTCAACAGTATGATGAAAGCTTTCTTCCGGATGGGTCTCACAATGATCTACATGTGTCAGAGCACCTGTATGAATTATCACATCGGGAGCAAAGGCTGCAAGATCAAATGTTGAACCCGCAGGATTGAATACATTGAAATATTCTGTATCTATAGTCGCAAAAGAAAAGTGAGAGCCAACCACATTCATATCGGGATCTTTCTGCAACCATTGCATGCAATTACTCCCAACTAATCCAGATGCGCCAATGATAAATATTTTCATGATTTGATTTTCAATTATTATTGTTCGAAAGGACTCTTAAAATCGACAAAAAGTTCAGCTTCTTTATCCCTCTTTGAAATAATCGGATCTTGAATTTTCCAATCGTAAGCGAATGAGTTCCATCGAATGACTTTGTCGTGTTCAGGGCTGTAAACCGTCGCCACAAGATAATTCATAATAGTATGATCTTCTAAACTCACAAATCCATGAGCAAATCCTCTGGGAATAAATAATGCCAGATGATTTTCCGCCGAAAGTATAATTTCCTTAGCTTCTCCATAGCTTGAACTATTCTTTCGAATATCTAAAATTACATCTCTTACGGCACCATGTGATACAGACACGCATTTTTCATGATCCGCAGGCGGCACTTGGAAATGCATACCGCGAATAACATCTTTATCGGAAATTGAAAAATATGATTCTTTAAAACATGCTGATATACCCTGCTCAGTAAATGATCTATCGTCATACCATTTAATGAATGAACCACGTTCATCATCGAATCGCGGCATTTCAATACATTTTACGGAGTCGAAGAGTGTTTTGATGATTTTCATATATTCCTATGAGTGGTGTAGATATATGTCCTACATAACCACAATGTTTAAAATATCTGCCTAATAGATAATTTAACATTTAAAGTCATATCTGTCCTATAAAAAATATTAAGATTTTGCTGATTGACAACACCTAATCCACATATTAAAACTGCGGAGCAGTTTAAAGACCCCGGAAGAGATCTAATATTAGTAGCCAAACACCCCACACAAAACTACAACCCCAGCGGGGTTGAACATATAAATCAATACTCTTTATTACTTATTTAACCCCGCTGGGGTTGTTATAGTTATAAGATTAAAAGCCCGGGGTTTTACCCCTCCATTCGTCGGGGTAACGAAAAAACGAGGTGTCGATGAGAACACCCAAAATATGTAGTAAGATATATAATAAAATCTATAGCTTGAAATATTCTTTAATTTGTTCACGACACATGGCTAATGCGTCCATACCATTAAAAACTTCTTTATACCATTTCATGGTCTTTTCTACTGCAGTTTCAGAATTCCAATGTGGATGCCAATTCAATATATTTTTTGATTTACCAATCTCTAAGCGTAAGATCCCTGCTTCGTGTAAGTTCTCTTTGTCGGGACGATGTTCAAATTCTCCGCTTCCCCAAACACGAATAGCTGTATTGACCAGTT
This sequence comes from Fidelibacterota bacterium, assembly GCA_030596185.1. Taxonomy (GTDB): domain Bacteria; phylum Fidelibacterota; class Fidelibacteria; order Fidelibacterales; family Fidelibacteraceae; genus M50B103. Next base: position 3,464 of record JAUVKP010000054.1, read on the forward strand.
CTTCAACGGTCATTTCATCACCTTTTTCAGGTCCAAAATTATATGCACCCTGAATGTTTTTCGGATCCTGGTGCAATTTAAAGCCAAGAATAAGATAACCGTAAAGTAATTCAAGTACATGCTGCCATGGGCGAATAGCTTTGGGATTTCTTACATACAAAGGATCATTCTTTTGTAAAACACGAACCAGATCAGGGATAATGCGGTTATCTGCCCAATCTCCGCCGCCAATCACGTTTCCGCCACGAGCTGACGCAAGCGATTTTTTATGTTCATTTATATATTTGGGATTGAAAAATGCTTTCTGATAGGATGCAATCGCTATCTCAGCCCCCGCCTTACTCGAACTATAGGGATCAAATCCGCCAAGACGGTCATTTTCTTTATAATGAAATTCCCATTCCATGTTCTCATAGACTTTATCGGTCGTGATCATCACTCCGGCACATGGTTTCGTCAGTATGCGCATGGCGTCCAACACATGGACAGTTCCCATAATATTTGTATCAAAAGTATTTACAGGAATATTGTAAGATTCGCGCACCAAAGCCTGAGCAGCAAAATGAAATATGATATCAGGTTGTGATTCTTCAATTACTTGATGAACTGCATTTCTATCTCTAATATCTGCAATATGCGAATCACACAAGCAGTCACCTTCTATAGAATTATACAGATCATGCTGATGCAGTGGATCTAGAGCATAACCCGTCACTTTTGCGCCGAGATGTTCCAGCAAGACCAGCATCCAAGAGCCCTTAAAACCCGTATGACCGGTTAATAAAACATGTTTGCCCTTATAAAATGATCTTAGTTCGTCTATCATTTCCAATTTTTCCATTTTGGATCGTTCTCCCAAAGGTCATTGAGCTCGATCTTATCACGCATGGTATCCATGCATTTCCAAAAACCATAATGCTTGTATACAGCCAATTGATTCTTTGCACAAATATCTTCTAAAGGTTGACGTTCCCACATGGTATCATCGGCATCATCATGTAAATAATCAAAAATATCCGGTTCAATAACGAAAAAACCGCCATTGATCCAAACATTTTCATTTTTCGGTTTTTCCTGAAAAGTGCGAACCATGTCGTTATCATCAATATCCAACATTCCAAAACGACTTTGAGGCTGTACGCCAGTCATAGTTACAAGACCTTTCTTGCCTTTGTGAAACTTGATTAAATTATCAACATTCACATCTGAAACACCATCACCATAGGTTAACATAAAGGCTTCATTATCTAAGTATTTTTTAACCCGTTTTAATCGTCCCGCTGTCATTGTTTCCAAACCGGTATCAATGAGGGATATTTTAAATTCTTCACAGGAACTGTCACTGACCTTTACCTGATTATCTTTCAAATCTATGGTCATATCGGAATGATGAGCAAAGTAATTCAAAAAATATTCTTTGATCACTTCGCCCTTATAACCGAGACAGATAACAAACTCGTTATGACCATAAGAAGCATAATGTTTCATAATGTGCCATAATATTGGTTTCCCACCTATTTCGATCATGGGTTTCGGTCGTAGAATTGATTCCTCGGAAATTCGACTTCCTTTTCCACCCGCGAAAATGACCACCTTCATATCTATTCTCCTTTACTCAAACTGCCTGGCAGTTCTGAATATATTTTTCTTCCTCGAATAAAGAATTGCCATACTATGGATCTTGAATATATCCCTTTAAGTTCCTTATAAGGTACTTGCGAATATATATCTTTTCTTTTTCTTATCCATTTCCCAAATGATCCCAAGAAATGAGCATGTGCTTTCAATATTGCGCCCATCTCCTTTGCCTGACCAGATATCAACGCTTGCAATCCGGACGTAAGATCAAGTAATAATCGCCACGGGATCATCCACATAAGACGACTAAGCGGTAAATGCTTGGTCAACATGATCAGGTTGTTCCGATAATTATGATAGATTTTTTCAGTACTACCATACAATATCACCGAACCACCTACATGATAAACTTCCGACTCTGGTATCGCTTTGATTCCATAACCAGCTCTTTGTATTCTCCAGCAAAGATCTATCTCTTCCATATGAGCAAAGAAATCGTTGTCAAAGCCTCCAACTTTATGATAGACATCCGAACGAAGCAAAAACACTGCCCCACTTGCCCAGAAGACATCAACAGGATCATTGTATTGACCCCTATCCTTCTCCACATGATCAAATATCCTGCCCCGGCAAAACATATAACCGAAAGCATCTATGAAGCCGCCTGACGCTCCCGCATACTCGAAAGAATCACGTTCTTTGTATGCCTTTATCTTCGGCTGGCATGCGCCAAGTTTCTCATCTTCATCCATAGCCGCAACCAATGGTGTCAACCACTGCGGCGATACTTCAACATCCGAGGTCAGCAAAGCATAATATTCAGCTTTGATGCATGCCAATGACTCCACGAAACCATTCGTAAAACCATGATTAACTTCTATATGTAAAATATCAATTTGCGGATATTCTTTCTGTAAAAATTCCAATGTATCATCAGTGGATGCATTATCCACAATGATCAAGCGATAGTCGGGATATTCCGTTTTCAGCACAAATGGCAAAAAGCGTTCAAGATATACCCGGCTATTGTAGCTGAGTAATACAAGGGCTACTTTTTCTTTAACCTGAATATCAGGCTTTTCCCGACAAGCATATATCATTCATTTGCCAATGCTTCGATCTGTACTTTCAAAGCTTGAGCCTGATAATCATTTGGAGCAGTCTTCAGCCATACACCGAGTATATTCAGCGCTGAAGCGTATTCGCCGGTTTCACGGTAAAGTCGAACCAGTGTCCCCGCAACCCAATTATTATAGGGATCCTGACGATACATTGGTAAAAGTATCTGCTCAGCTTTATCATAATCCTCTATAGTATAGACAAGTTCTTGTGCAATCAGCATAAGTGTCCGTTCATCAAGATTTTCCTGACCCAATACGACATCAATACGGTTTTTGTATTCAGTCGTATCGCCAAGCTGGAAGTACAAACGACCGGTTTGCAAGGTTAATTCAGGATGATACTGCGGTATAATTTCTTCAGGTATTTTTTCACTTATCGCTGCAAGAACACTTTTTGCCTTTTCCTCATCTCCACCTTCAATAAATTTCATCGCAGATTGAAGAACAGCCGAACGATAATTTTGCATGAGACGTTGAGTGTTTGAACTAAAATAAACATCAGGATTATTAAGATTTCTAAATCTGTAATTAGATGTAAAATTCTTGTAGATCATGTTCTCGTCGATCTTGTCAACTTTATGGGGATACAAGCGCATGACCTGACCTTCCATCGACAAATATTCATCCAATCCAAGTCTTGCAGAAGTTGAAACCGTTACGGCAAAATATATAGGTTTTTCCCAATTAATCACTTTGATCAACTCAAGGATCATAAGATCCTGAATACGGAGATATTGTCCCGCATAGGTCGGCTTGACTGATGTCGTCAATCCGGCAAAAGTAACTTCCTGAGTTTTCCATGGAATAGGACGAATGGTCTCGATCTGCGCATCACTCCAACGAAGAGGAATAACCGGATCCGCATTTTTTAATTGTTTTATATACCAAGGTGTATTCAATAAACTGAGGTTGACGACCTTGACATCTTGTCTAAATTTTTCCACTACTTGCATATACCAAAGAGGAAAAGTATCATTATCGCCATTCGTAAACAAAATTGCATCCTCTTCACAAGAATTAAGTAGATTATAGGCATAAT
>JAUVKP010000068.1 GCA_030596185.1 Fidelibacterota bacterium
TTGCATTACGGTTCAAGTCAGGAATATTTTCGCCCATGATAACAGCAAACGAGAACATAGCTGTATCGCCAACCGCGAAACTAAAAGGACCTGCTGACATCATACAGACACAATCCAGACCATCGGGGAAAAGTGTTTGCAGGCCTTCCATACTGTCATAATGGGGATTTAAACTGCCATCATTGTCAGGATGAAAATACCAGACATCTTCCCTATCGGTCAATGCTGTTGTATCACCGGACATTAATTGATACATTAATTCTTCTTTTTTGGGTGATTCCGGTTGTGTACCATCTCCAATAAATGGGCCACCGGAGCCTTCTTTGTTCACAACACCCGGGCGATTATACCAGTCAAACCAATGCCAATCAGTTAAACCAAGTTCATCTCCGGGAGCAATATAAGTTGTTTCATCAACCCAGACCGTATCACTGGCGCGCGGTGTATCAAGAAGTTTAACCGCGACATAAGCGTCTACATCGTAGGCACCGTCACATTCTTTTTGATCCAGATCATAAATATAGGCGTAATCATATGTGCTATTATAGCCCATCATATCACCATCATTAGTACTACAGGGACGATAGCCGCCAAAGTAATAAGCGGAGAACATATCGGCATCAAAATAGAAACCGCAGTAAACGCCTTCATAATCAAATCCGGCACCATCATTCAAGCCGTACTTATCACTTTCGTTTACCACTTTCATGGTTACGAACAAAATATCTTCGGCATATGCCCGTCCATAAGAATGTACCGTGGCATAAACACGTGAACCGGTTGGATATCCGGTAAATGCGGATACTGGTTCACGGTTGGCATAGGCGTCATCGAATTCAAGATAAATGTCAACATCAGAAGTAAAGCGGCCATCAACTTCTTCACCATAAGTTGGAGAAGAGGGATCTGTATCTACAGCATACCAGCCGGGCCAAAAGCGTTCTTGTTCGCCATCATCATTTTCAAATGTTGGCCATGATTCAGGAGCAATAGAAGTTGCCAACAATGGCCAGGTGTCATTTTCATCGGTCCATGTAGGTGCAGCATAATCACCGGCAGTAATGTCGCCGGAAAATGTTGTTCCCCTAGAGCCCACAACGACATCCCAGTCTGTATTGATCTGGTTGCCGGTTCTATCCAGCCAAGATTCGGATACCGTTGAACCCCAGTAAATGATTTGATCCGGATTTGCCGGATGGGGGCGGTTTGCCCAGGGATATGCATTCCCGTCTTTATCTCTTCCGGGCACTCCGATCATAAAAGAGACATTTGCCAGGTACTGGTAGTCGCCCCAGGCACCGGCCACATCATCCTGCCAATGATCGATAAAGTTCCCGTAATTCAGGATTGCTGTCTTGAATTTTCCCTGATCGGCATAGCTTTTTGCACGTTCATAAATGGGATTAGCAGATGTTTTCGCAAATTGCGAACCATATTTGGTTTCCAGCGGAATGGCTAGAAGCAAAACAGGTAGTAATAAACATCCTAAACGTTGAATATATTTCATGAATTAACTCCTTAAAACTCCACTTCTACAAAGAAGTCTATACTGCGATGATCATCATAATACCAGGGGCGATCATAAAAGGTTGAACTTCTTATACCATCAAGAATATATCCTTCATCGATACCACCGGGATTATCCGGAGTACCGGTACGGGGATATACAAACAGCGGATTTTCTCTGTTTATCAGATTAGTACAAACAATACCGAGTACAATACGACTTGAGGCAAACAGGTCGATATATTTCCTGAAAGCCAAATTTGCCGTGTAATATGCCGGCATACGCTCGCTGTTTTGCGGACCTGTTTGATCATTAATTAAAATAGGTGTATAGGGTGCACCGGAAATCGCAACTAAAGTTAGATTTGTCATGGTATTTTGAAACAAATTATAAGATCCAATTGGAATACCATAACCCTTGGGAACACGGAAAGTTAACTGAGCACTAAAATCATGTGTACGGTCATAATCCTGCAATACCTCATTCTTGGGCATTGTTAAAGGATTTTCACCGTTACGGTAACCCTCCCAGGGATCAGAGCGATTGCCTTTTGCAACGGAATAGGTGTATTGAATATTACCGGTTAAAAACTGACCTCGTCTTTTTTCAAAGATCAAATCCATACCGCGGGCCGAACCATAATCATAGTTCACAAAGGTAGTATAAGTTACAGATCCGCTCCGGACCTGTTCGGTCGAGTTCATATTGCTATAGTCTTTTGACCAGCCAACAAGCCCTAAAACATAATTACGGGCTACTTCAGTGTTTAATCCAAACTCATAACTTGTCACTTTCTGGGCGCTTACTGCCGGATTACCCATAAGTGGCATCGGCGAATTAAAAAACTGATCAATATTCTCTCGTTCATCAATATTATTGTAAATATCACGATATGTCGGATTTTGATAATAAATACCATATCCAAAAGTAAAGGTTGATTTATCCGTGATCACATGAGAGAAACCGAGTCTGGGACTCCAAAGAAATTCCCATTCAGTTGGGACCATCTCTGAATTCGGATCGCGCGGATCCACCCACATAGAGTCTTTGGCGTTAGAGGCATCAAAACGTAAACCGGCATTAATGACCATCCAGGGATACTCGATCTTATCCTGAAGATAGCCTGCAAATTCCTGGGGTATTCTATTATAATTCTCGGTATAGGGAGTTGATAACCATGGCAGTTGAACTTCATTAAAAATGATGTTATGTGTTTTATAATCAAGTCCTGTCTTGATCTGGTTATGACGTCCAACCTGAGAAGTTAGATCTAATCTGAATTCTTGTGTTTGAGTACGTGTGTAATGATGATAACGATCAGCACCGCTATAATAATACTCTGCGGCATAATTCCTCAGGTTGGGACTGTTCTGATATTCGATGGTCATATCCTCATCAATAAAGGGATATAACACATAAGGTTGGTTGTATTGGTCGGGAGTCAACCATTCTGTCAGTTTATCGCTCACATGCCAGATCGTATCTGTGCCCGAAAGCACATATTTTAAAGGAATGTTGTTTCCATCTCCGTCATCCATAAAAGGTACTTTGGTACTGTCATAAAAATTAGCCAAATATCTTTGTTCAACCCAATCCGGGTAACCGTCTCCATCAGAATCATAATTTCTGACACCCATGGTCATTTCCTGGGTAAAATTAGAATAATTGAAGGTATAGTATGTTTTATCGTTCAATTGATGGCGCCATTCCAGAGCATAGCGCTTGGATATTTTTTCCACTTCGTTTTTACCAAGATCATAATAGATATATGTTGGATCAAACGCTTTATAATTTGAGTTTACATACCAGTGAGATAAATTCAAGCGGATCTTGGGTGAAACCAAAAAAGTCAGTTTTGAAAAGATATCAAAAGTATTATCAAAACCGAAAGAGCGCCAACCTGCTATAGTATCTAAGGGATTGATATGATTCTCTTCATTATAATCACTTAAGGGATTATTCATATTAAAGGCAAGATCATCAAATTTATAGACAGCATAAGCACTGTTCGTTTGATCAAAGCTGGTCCACCAACGGATCTTATCCGTAAATAACGGTCCGCCAAAACCACCTGCTATCTTAGAAAAATTCCTTAATTGATCTTGCTCTGAAGAGAGTGGCCCAAAGTCGCTGCGTTCATAACGAAGCATGCCGGTAAATTTTTTGGGGCCGGTTCTGGTCACAGTATTGATCATACCGGACATGGCATCACCATATTCCGAATTAAAAAAGCCGGTTTGGAAGTCAACCTGGGCAACAGCGAACTGGTTAAGCCTTGTTCCCTTACCCTTACCTCCGTAAAGCGGATTTTCAATGTACATGCCATCGATCATAAAACCGGTTTCATTGGCACGGCCGCCACGAACGTGGATCTGTTCAATACCGCGTTCTTCAAAACCCGGTATACCAAGATCAGCTGTTTTAATCTCAATAATACCCGATTGAAGTGTATAGACTTCAGTCATATCGCGAACAGGAAGGTTAATAACCTGTTCCGTTCCCATAACTATTTTACGCCCAATCACGTCTTTTTCAACGGAAGGGCGGTCTGCAATCACTTCTACTACTTCGCCTTGGACGGCCTCGACCTGCATGCGTACATTAATGATAGTTGATTGATCGCGAATAATTTTCACATTACGCTGAATTACTTTTTTAAAGCCAATCATGGTATATGTTACAGAATATTCATCGATCGGAAGGTTGATAATATTGTAATAGCCTGTCTGATCTGTAAAAGTACCTCTGCTGGTACCTTCGATCATAATATTGACACCCATTAGCGGGTCATTAGTCCCCGCAGCTACAACGGTACCTCGGATAGAACCGACAATATCGCCGTAAGCCATGCCAAAAAATAGCAGACAAACCACAAAAAGGATATAACCTTTCTTCATACAATCCCCTTAAGTGGCAATTTGCCCTTCTCGTGGAAGGGCAAATTGCATGTTTGTAAACAATTTATTTTAATAATACTGATTTGCGAGTTATCGTTACATCATTACCTGTCAGTGAATAAAAATAAATACCTGAGGACATATTGGAGCCATCCAGCTCAATTTCATAATGTCCGGCACCTTTATAATCACTGAAAAGAGTCTTGACCTTACGGCCTAGAGTATTAAATACTTCCAGGCTGTATTCCCCGGCTTGGTGAATATCAAAAGCGATCGTTGTCATCGGATTGAAAGGATTGGGATAGTTTTGTTCCAGTTCAAATTTTACGGGAATATCAATAAGATCTTCAACACTTGTCAGGTCATAATGTACGTCCATAAAATAGACGCGGTTCTTGTAATCTTCCGGTACCGCATCTAAAGTATCTTCATCTACAGTATGGGTAGAATAATCCGGAACCTGATAGATCAGATAAACATGATCATCAGTTGCATCAGGATCTGCATGTGCACAAATTTCGTCGAATCCCGGTGTGTTCGTTACATTGACCTCTGTCTGCCAGGTCTGACCGGCGTCTAAAGAGCGGCGAACAAAAACATCATAGGATCTCATGTAAAGTGACGTGTCTTGTTCTTCTGCATCCCATTCTTTATAAATATCACCTTTGGGATAAACGGCGTAAATAATATTTGGATCTTCTTTAGATGTTGCCATTGCCGGAAAGAAACTTTGCCATGCGCGGTCACTATGTCCATAATTAAAACGCCAGGTGTTCCGCATGCTTGTTACAAAAGATACATCCCAAGTGGCCGTCGGAGATGCTGGATCAGCACAATACAAGTGGTAAAAGCCACACCCTTCATGAACGGTCGGCATAATATAGCCTGATTCTTCCGATTCCGGGATCACAAGACACATAAAGTGAACACCACCATTTGCATCAACAACCATATCATTATCATAACCCATGAAAAGGCCGGGATAGTTCAAGGTATCAATAATAGCATCCTCATTACCGGCAAGTTCGTCAACAATCACCGTATCGGTGCCATAAACCACTTCAAACTGTTGACTGGGAATATAAATATCAAAAATACCGTCATCAAACACTTGGTCCTCAATATAATAATACGGAACATCTGTATCAAACGATGTGCTACTCCATGTTTCACCATAATCCGTGGTTTTCCGGAATTTGAAAGTGTGGTAGTCATTATCATCAACAAGACTGGCATAATTTGTGTGCCAATAAGCAACATTGGCAATATAGCCAGTACCATTATCGGCAATCGAGATCATAGCATCTGAAGTGGTTGAACCGCTTGTAGATCCTTCTTCAAAATAGGTTTTTGAATCAAGAACTTTCTCGGCATCGGCAAACGTTACACTTCCTGCACTAATATCAGTTGACCTAAATAAATATATATTATGGCTGCTTACATCATTGTCATCAAACTCCCGCCAGGTAGTAAAGGTCATGTTAATATGGCCGGTACCATCTGCTTCTTCGGAATAGTTCGGACAACCCATCCACATGCCTTCAGGATTATTGCTGTTGTTCCCGATATATTGCGGATTTGTCAGATAGCCACCACCAAACCCCAGCATATCTACAACATATAGAGGTTTTGCATCACTTGTTAAACCGGAACTTACACCTGTATATTCGGACCAAGCAATAAAAGGATAATTTCCCGCACCAATGGCAGAGGGGTAACGTGCTGTTAATTCTCCCGGTGATGTCGCGTTTAGATTACTCTGATTTGTCCATACGACACCATTGTCAAGGCTGTATGCCATTCCGACAGCACCCGAGGATGCGTCAATACCAATCCACTGACGATAAGCCATAACAAAGGTATTCCCACTATGGGAAATTGGGTTGGTAATTCCGGAAACAAGTCCATAACCATTTTTACTTGAATCAATCAATACAGCCGTAAATTCCGGGTCATAGGCTGATGCGGATTTCGCGGTAGCTTTTGATAACTGTTTACTATAAATCTCTCTACCGGTTTCTTTTATAATGCGCTC
>JAUVKP010000182.1 GCA_030596185.1 Fidelibacterota bacterium
AAAAGAGTAAAAAGAACTAAAACAATAAATAAACCAATAAGCTTTTTCATACCTACTCCCTGAATAACGTTATAAATCGTATCATGTTAGTTACAAATACTTGTAGATCAAACAATACTATTCTCCGCAATGTAATCATCTTATAATAAGACGCCTGTAATATAATCTTATTATAATTATTTAATCACTTAATATCAACTGAATTTTATATTATTTTAGTTACTATTTTTCCTATATTATTCACTGAGAAAAATAATCAAGACACGAGGATCCTTCCCGAATGATGATGCGGTTTTAAAGATTATCTATTTAGGGTTAATGATGCCATACGGTTATGTGGCTTTGATATTGGACTGCTATGCAGTCCTTGTTTTGTGGAAAATATTTTCTACTATATTTGACTGCTACGCAGTCCTGTTTATGGGGAAATGTTTCTACTATATTGGACTCTGCAGAGTCCAATATAGTAGCATAAATCAATTTTAGTTATCAACTCTGTAGGAGTTGAATTTAAAGAGCCACGCAATCGCGTGGCTCTTTGTTGTGAGCTTATAATCTTTGCGGAAGTCTTTGATTGTGAGCTTTGTCCGCTTTGAGGGTTTAATATCTTCTTAGAGGCTTAGTGGTACTTTGTGTCTTTGTGTGAGATCTTACGGTTTCAATCTCCCCATCGTTCTTGGCCACGGAATACACTCACGTACATGATGCGTGCCGCAGATCCAGCCAACGGTACGTTCTAGTCCCAGTCCAAAACCGGAATGAGGAACTGAGCCGTAACGACGGATATCCAAAAACCATTCGAAATCTTCTTTGGGAAGATCTTCTTTTTCAATGCGTTCCAGCAGGACGTTGATATCTTCTTCACGCTGTGAACCGCCAATGATCTCACCATGTCCTTCAGGCGCGATCATATCCACACCCAAAACATATTTTTCGTCTTCGGGATCGCGTTTCATATAAAATGCTTTAGATTCCGTAGGCCAGCGCCATATCATGACGGGTTTATTATATTCTTCAGCGATAGCGGTTTCGTGCGGGGCACCAAGATCATCACCGAATTTAATATCAAACCCTTTTTTAGTTAAGAGCTCAAGAGCTTCATCGTAAGTAATACGGGGAAAGGGACGCTGGATCGCTTCGAGTTTTGTAATATCACGATCCAAAATTTCCAGTTCGCGACGACAGTTCTTTAATGCACGCTGAACGAGGTATTCAACAAATTCTTCAGCCAGGTCCATATCGTCAAAAATATCAAAAAATGCCATTTCCGGTTCTATCATCCAGAATTCTGTCAAGTGACGGCGGGTTTTGGATTTTTCGGCACGGAAACAAGGACCAAAACAATAGGTTCTGTTCAAAGCCATAATAGCGGCTTCAGAATAAAGCTGACCGGATTGGGTCAAATAAGCTTTTCTGTCAAAATATTTTGTTTCAAATAAAGTCGTAGAGCCTTCGGCTGCATTTGGAGTGAACATAGGTGAATCCACCAAAGTAAAATCCCGTTCATCAAAAAAGTCACGACAGGCTTTCTCCACTTCTGCACGGATCTTCATAATGGCATAAGGTAAGCGTGAACGCAGCCAAAGATGACGGTTATCCATCAGGAAATCAACGCCATGATCTTTAAGTGCAATAGGATACTCTTCAGCAACATGAATAACTTCTATATTTTTAACCAGCAATTCATATCCGGCTTCCTGACGCGGAGCTTCTTGAACTATACCGGTAATCGCTAGTGAAGATTCTTGAGTCAGTGTATTTTTCAGTTCAAAGATCTCTTCTGAGACGTCATTTTTCAGCACAACACATTGTATAAATTCCGTACCATCACGAAATATCAAAAACCAGATTTTTCCACTTTTACGGATATTGTAAACCCAGCCCTTAAGCGTGACTTCTTTATCCAAATATTTAGAAATATGCTTTGCCAGTATATATTCGGTCATGAAATGCTCCTATTATTAACAAATTTTTCCAATTTCAGCCATAAAATTAAGATTTTTCCTTGCCTTATCAAATAAAAAACTCATAACTTTCATTCTAATCAACTGAGGAGAACATATGACGCGTTTTCGTAACATTACGGTACGAAATGAAGTGCCCGAAGAATTAAAAGAATTTAAAGATTTCTCATACAATCTCTGGTGGAGCTGGCAACCAAAAGCTCTGCAACTTTTCCGAAAACTGTCCGGCGATCTTTGGCGTGAAGTGGACCATAACCCACTGACACTGCTAAAACAAATTTCTCAAAAAGACCTTAATGCAAAAGGCAATGATCCTGCTTTTCTTTCTTTATTCCATGAAGTACTGGATGATTTCAACAATTACATGAACCGCAAAGATACATGGTTCAATAAAAACCATAAAACCAACAAAGATTTCCAAGTCGCCTACTTCTCAGCTGAATTCGGTGTTCACGAATCCGTGCCTGTCTATTCGGGTGGTTTGGGTATTCTTGCAGGTGATCATTGTAAATCCGCATCTGACTTGGGAATTCCCCTCGTTGGCGTGGGTATGATGTACAAGCAAGGTTACTTCATTCAACGTATCGACGGTGAAGGAAAACAGGAAAATGTTTATCCGACCTATGATTTCGAAGATATTCCCGTTACCCTTGTATTAGGGAAAGATGATAAACCCATTACTATTTCCGTTATGTTCCCCGGTCGTAAGATCTACGCACAGATCTGGAAAATGCAAGCCGGTCGTACATCGATCTATTTGCTGGACACGGATATTTCCGAAAACCTTCCTGAAGATCGTATCGTGACATCACAGTTATATGGCGGTGATCAGAACATGCGTATTACTCAGGAGATATTGTTGGGTATCGGCGGTGTTCGTGCCTTACGCAAAATGAACATAAAACCCACTATTTACCATATGAACGAAGGTCACTCTGCATTTCTCGGTATCGAATTGATCCGTGAATATATTGCAAAGGGTTACTCGATAAATCTTGCCCGGGAATTGGTATCCTCAAAAAGTGTCTTTACAACCCATACACCGGTACCTGCCGGAAATGATGCATTCAACGAAAGCATGATGAAAGAATATTTCGGTGCTCAGCTAGACCCTTACGATATTTCGTGGGATCAGTTCTATTCAATTGGAAAAGATCCGACCACCGGCTTATTCAGTATGACTGTTTTGGCCTTGAACTGCTCAAAAAGTGCAAACGGCGTCAGTGAATTGCACGGTGAGGTCAGTCGCAAGATTTGGAATGATGTCTGGAAAGACGTTCCATTTTATGAAGTACCGATCACACACATCACCAACGGCGTCCATACGGAAACCTGGATGGCCAAAAACTTCAAGAAACTTTACTCCGATTATCTGAATGATAATTGGCTGGACAATATTGACGATCTCAAAATATGGGAAAAAGTCGACACCATCCCAGGCAAAACCCTTTGGGAAGCACATGCCGAGCGTAAAACCCGTCTGGCAGAGGTCGTAAAAGACCGTATACGCACTCGTAACGAACGAAACGCTGTCCCGACACATATTACAGACAAGATCTG
>JAUVKP010000105.1 GCA_030596185.1 Fidelibacterota bacterium
TTTAGGATGACGATTATGTTTTTTAGGGCATGAATAAATCCTTCCCGGCCTTCTCCGTCAGTTGACGGATACGGTGGGCAGGCGACTGCGTTTACTCTCCGCCCCGATTTTTCGGGGCTCCCTACGTGTTATTGGTGTGAAATTTTTATAATTAGATCATTCATCACGTAACTCGAGTCCCGCAAGACCCAGCATTGTTTTTACCGATGTTTTATAATCATCATGAGGATTCACAAGAGCCGTATAAAATGGATCTAATTCTCCACTCTGTAAACCGATGGTCATCTTCTTGCCGCGAGTACCGGTAATGTATGCCGTTAGTGGCGTGGGATTAGGAGACAGGTCAATAGCAATGTCAAACTTTGCCGGAATATTTTTTACACTTTCTTCCGTAATGGGAAATGGCGTTTTTGATATATGCGGATACACTTCCGTCTTACCGGAGTGCTCGGCTAGCAATTCCATTTCTCGTCCCAGCACTAAAAGTATCCAATAATCTGATCCTTTGATCTGTTGAAAACATTCTCTAGCTACATAAAAACTGTCATGATCACGGGGCATACAAATACAAATGCGTGTAGCATTCAGCATCTGTTTCTGCAAGCTGACAGGTTTGTTAAATGACAAGACCTTCTTGCGTCTCCTCAAGGCGTTCACCCACATTTTTAATCTTAGCTTTTCGAATATCATTATAAAATATACCTACTTAGATCATCATCAGTAACAATGGCTTCCAATGAATCTTTTACATGTTGCTGATTAACCACGATCTTTTTCCGACCATCCGGTGCGTTGAACATAATATCATCCAGGATCTGTGTCATAATGGTATGCAAACGGCGCGCGCCGATGTTCTCGGTCTTGTCGTTGACTTCCGTTGCTTTCACAGCGATCTCATGAATAGCATCTTCTTCGAAAACCAATTCCACTTCTTCAGAACCGAGCAGCGCCTGGTACTGTTTGATCAATGCGTTCTGTGGGTGTGTGAGGATCTTTACAAAATCCTCAGTCGTCAGACTATCCAGTTCCACACGAATGGGAAAACGACCCTGCATCTCGGGAATAAGATCCGATGGTTTGCTTGCATGAAAAGCTCCAGAGGCGATGAAGAGGATATGATCCGTTTTAACAAAGCCATAGCGAGTTTTTACAGTTGATCCTTCCACGATGGGAAGCAGATCGCGTTGAACACCCTGGCGACTGACATCAGCACCCTTGCTTTCGTTGCTGATAGCGATCTTATCGATCTCATCAATAAATACGATACCATGATGCTGGACGCGGTCTATCGCTTCGTCCTGGACTTTAGCTTTATCGATCAATTTCTGTGCTTCTTCTTCGATCAGGATATTTCGGGCTTCCTGAACTTTCATCTTTTTCTTTTTCGAACCTTTTTTATTACCCAGAAGATTGCTCATGGCTTCATTCAGAAAATCTCCGGGATTATCCATCATATCACCACCCATACCACCGTCCGAGGGTCCCATAATGGAAATCCCGGCAATATTAGGTTTCTTGATCGGTGTATTGATCTCGACATAACGATCATCGAATTTACCTTCCCGATACATGTCATGCAGACGATCTCGTGTTTTATCGATACGCTGTATCTCCTCAGTGTCCATAGATTCTTTTTTCTCCACGGGAAAAAGCAGATCCATGATACGGATATCCGCAAGATCTTCTGCTCGCTGTTTGACCAGATTTTCATGTTCTTTTTCAACCATATCAACGGCCATATAAGTCAGATCGCGAATAATGGATTCTACATCGCGGCCGACATAACCGACCTCAGTGAATTTAGTGGCTTCAACCTTAATAAAAGGTGATTGTGCCAGAGTAGCCAGGCGGCGGGCAATCTCTGTTTTACCTACGCCGGTCGGGCCTATCATAATTATATTATTGGGAGATATTTCGTTTCGGATGGATTCATTGGCCTGTTGGCGGCGCCAGCGATTGCGTAACGCAATCGCAACTGAGCGCTTTGCTTTATCCTGTCCGATCACAAAACGATCGAGTTCTTCAACGATCTCCTTAGGTGTCATTGATTTCATTTATCAAGCTCCAATACGGTAATATTACTGTTAGTGTAAATACAAATGGATCCGGCTATTTTCAGACTTTTTGCTGCTATTTCAGCAGCGCTCAGTTCGGTGTTTTCCAGCAAACCCCGTGCCGCCGCCAGTGCATATGAACCGCCCGACCCAATGGCATATAGGTCGTCATCAGAATCGATGACATCACCGCTACCGCTGAGAATGTAGCCTTTATTATCATCCATTACGATCAGTAAGGCTTCAAGCTTCCGCAAGTATTTGTCCCGTCGCCATTCTTTGGTCATTTCAACGGCCGCGCGAGTCAGATCCCCTTTGTATTCTTTGATCTTGTTCTCAAATTTTTCAAATAGAGAAAATGCATCGGCAGTTGCACCCGCAAAACCGGCTAAGACTTTATTGTCATATAATTTCCGGACTTTTACTGTCGTTGCTTTCATGACCGTATTTCCCATGGTCACCTGTCCATCGCCCGCTATTGCGGCTTTTCCATTTCGGTGAACCCCCAGGATGGTCGTTCCGTAGATAATCTCCATGTCAATTCCTTTTATGTTTTACGCCGCTCGCGTGAACCGGGTATTCCTGTCTTCTCCCGGTACTTTGCGACAGTTCGGCGTGCAATGTTATATCCCTTTTCCGTCAGAGCGATCTGTAGAGACTCATCGCTCAGCGGTTTTGTTTTATCTTCATTTTCAATGATCTTGATCAGGTCCTGTTCCAAATCTCTTGTCGATACTTCGTGTCCATCGTTGCGACCGGCTTTCTCGCTAAAAAAATAACGAAGCACATAAATTTGTGATGGTGTTTGCATATACTTGCCATTCACCACGCGCGATACGGTTGAGATATCCAATCCCGTATCTTCAGCCACTTCTTTCATGATCATGGGAAGTGGATGTTCCCTTTTTCCGGTCAGCATATCCCGTTGTCGCTGGACAATGGATTGCGCAATGGCAATAATGGACTGCTTGCGCTGTTCAATCGCCTGCATAAACCATTGGGCCGCTTGCTTGTTGTTAGTCAAATACCGTTTTGTATCTTTTTCCAGATCAGATTGATCCAGCATTTTCAAATATGTCTCTGATAAACGCACTTCCGGAGTGCCTGTCTCATTAAGTGCTACATAGAATTTTCCATCTTTTTTACGCAGAAGCACATCGGGAATAATGCTTTTCTTCATAAATTCCCCGTGACCGCTAGCCGGTTTGGGATTTAATTTGGCGATTTGTTCTTCAGCATATTCAATATCTTCATCACTCAAATCGAGTTCTTTGCAAACTTCATCAACCCTACCGCCCATATAGGCATCAAAGCATTTTTCAATGATCTCTATCACGAAAGGTTCTTCATGAATTTCTTCCAGCTGAAGCAACATGCATTCACGCAGACCACGCGCGGCAATACCTGCCGGTCCCATTTTTTGTATCTGCTTCAGGACATGAACTGCCGTTTCAGTATCTACAGATAACTTATAAGCAATATTTTCAATGGGCGTTCCCGAAAGGAAACCGTTCTCATCCAAAGAGCCAATGATCTCCTCGGCAATTAGGATCTCATCGCCATTAAGTCCCGATTCCTTGGCTTGTTTCAGCAAGCGGTCAAAAAAGTCCAGTTCTTCAGCTTGTATGATATCCATCACATCCATACCGACTGAAGAAAAACTTCGAGGGATAGGGTCATCACCCTGCCATAGCGTATTTTGTTCTATCTGTGGCGATTCCATTTGGGGATCGTCATTTAATTCCAAAAGAGGATTTTTTTCTATTTCCGCAAGAATAGCATGCTCAAGATCTGTCTGAGATAATTGTGAAAGTCGCGCCAGCATAAGCTGCAGAGGGGCAAGTTTCTGTATTTGCTGTTGAGTTAGTTGTTGTTTCATGGGTCTGTCTAACGGTCGAGCTTGAACTTTGCTCCAAGATAGAGCCGTCGTGCCTCCGGATCGTTGGCAAGAAATTCTGCGGTACCCGCATTTAGGATATCGCCCTGATAAAGCAGATAAGAGTGATCGGTAATAGAAAGGGTTTCGTGAACATTATGATCGGTAATGATCACACCAATTCCCCTATTCTTCAGTCTCACGACCATTTCCTGAATATCTTCCACCACAATGGGGTCAATTCCTGCAAAGGGTTCATCCAAAAGAATAAATTTGGGATTGGTGGCAAGTGCTCGTGCGATCTCAGTTCTACGACGTTCACCACCACTCAGCGCAAAACCTTTATTCTTACGCACATGATCCAATTTGAATTCATCGATCAGGAAATCTATTTTATCTTGAATTTCTTTTTTGTCTTTGATATACATTTCAAGCACCAGTCGTAAATTATCCTCTACTGAAAGTTTACGAAAGACCGATGCTTCCTGAGCAAGGTAACCAATACCCATTTGAGCTCTCTTGTACATGGGTAAATTGGTAATTTCTTTATCTTCGAGAAAGATCCTACCCCGGTTAGGGCGTATCATTCCGGTGATCATATAAAAGGTGGTGGTTTTCCCGGCCCCATTAGGACCAAGAAGTCCCACGATCTCGCCGGTTCTTGCCTCAATATCAATTTCATTCACGACCCGACGTCGTCCGTAGACCTTGACCAATTTTTCTGCTCGAAGCGTTGCCATTTCTGTGTTACCTATTGATGTCTTCATTTATTTTACATCAAATAAAAATACGATGTTTGGAAGAGGAATAAAACAATATAATAAGGATTGTGATATCAAGCACATCTCACACAAAGGCACTAAGTACCACAAAGACACAAAAACGATTATACCCACAAAGAAAACAAAGCACACAGTAAAGATTCCCCGCTAAGGAACAAAGAACACAATTTTAAGCAAAATCTGCTCAAAATAATCTTGGATCAC
>JAUVKP010000167.1 GCA_030596185.1 Fidelibacterota bacterium
TTTGGAATGGTTTGACGGACGCTTTTCATCCCACCCAGGTACTTGCAGACTTTTTAACCATTAAAGAACAAAAAGGCCATCTTAAAGGTATTGTTTTTTCTTTTGTTGGTGATGGTCGAAACAATATGGCAAACTCGCTGATGGTGGGAGCGGCAAAAATGGGAATGGATTTTCGCATAGTAGCACCCAAAAGTCTCTTCCCCGAAGTAAAACTTGTCGAAACTGCCAAGGCGATTGCAAAAGAAAATGGCGCCAGTATTATGATTACAGACGATATTGCCGAAGGCGTTAAAAATGCCGACGTGATCTATACAGATGTTTGGGTTTCTATGGGCGAAGAAGATCAGTTTGAAGAACGTATTAAATTACTGTTACCCTATCAGGTAAATGCTGATATGATGTCAAAGACCGGCAAGGCAGACACCCTCTTTTTACATTGTTTACCGGCATTTCACGATCTTAAAACAGATGTAGGTGCTGAGATCTATAAGAAATTTGGTATTGAGGCCATGGAAGTCAGTGATGAAGTTTTTGAATCTGACAATAGCAAAGTCTGGGATGAAGCCGAGAATCGTATGCATACGATTAAGGCGGTAATGATCGCAACAATGGCGGACTAAGTCCACCCAAGATACAAGAAACAAGATCTAAGATTCAGGTAGGGGTTCGACATATCGAGCCCTTTTCATTTTTGTATAAAAAAAGTTGAAAGGCGAATAGGTGAAAAATCGAAGTAAAGAACAAGGAACTGTCATCCCGAGCATAGTCGCCTGTCCACCGTATCCGTCAACTGACGGAGAAGGTTGGGAGGGATCTCAAACCACACAATTTTATTAAATGTTTGAGATTTCTCCGTGCTTCCGCCAGCCGGCGGACTTAGTCGAGATGACATTATTCCTGGATATTATTGATAATTTTTGGCTTGAATTTGCGTTTCACACAATGGGTATTCTCTAGTCACCAGTTACAGCGTAAGCATCTTAATTTCTTTCTGCAGCACAGTTAGCTCTAATGGCGTCACGCCAAAGATCTCACCATCGGGGTTACAGATTTTTTGGGAATCAGACCAAACCTTAAAGTGCTTGCCTTTATAAACCGATAATTGCGGTACGGTAAGATGATTTCCCTTAAAGACCTTAGGGAAAACCTTTAGCAGATCTTTTTTAGGTAGATCTTCAAGAACCAAGCATTCCGCAAGGCCATCATCGATGATGGAGTTCGGTGAAAATTTCATATTACCGCCAATCCAGACAGAGTTGGAAAAGTTGGTAAAAACACCGTTATATTCATAAAGTTTACCATCAACTTCTAATTTAGTTTTCTGGGGTTTGAAACGCATGATCTCTATTACGGCTCCCACAGTATAAGCTGTTTTACCAATGAACTTTTTCATTTTATTTCCGAGATCAGTCACATCGGCAACCAAACCAAAGCCGATTGCGTTTATAGAATAATATTTATCACCTTCCGTGATAAATTCAAGGATATCAACTCTCCTAGATTTTCCTTGAAAAACTGCTTTTAATCCATCTTCCCATTTTTTCATGTTAAGATCGACCGAAAATGAATTTCCGGTACCGACAGGTATAACACCCATTAGAGGGTGCTCTTTAGAGGAGGTGTTTTGCATGATACCATTGAGAACTTCATGAGCGGTTCCGTCACCGCCGACTGCAAGAATAAGGTCGCAAGCATTTACGTCAATGTGTTTGGCTATTTCCGCGGCATGGAAGCAATATAGAGTGCGATAGGGTGTAACGGCATACCCCTTGTCGCGAAGTGCCTTTAGAATGAGAGGATAGAGCTTGTCGCCCCTACCACCACCCGAATTGGGGTTGTAGATCAATTGAATATTCATTTTCTCTCCTGTTGTGTGCGGCGTAAGTTAAAGATTCAATAGGCAAGAATCAAGAAACAAGAATCAAGATTAAAGCAAAAAGATAAAAGAAAAGACAAAAAAGATATATTGTCATTTCGAACAGTCTACGCTCTACGAGCTACGACCGTCAGGCCACGTGCCGTGCCAGCCAAAGTCTTGACGTAGGCTGGGAGAAATCTCAAACACCCAATAAATTTCTAATCATACAAAAAGATCAAAATTATCGGATAGAAAATGAGAAGTCCCATAAGGGACTTCTCAAGAGGGGGACGAAAACTTTATATTGAACCCTGCGGCATATTTAGCAAGGACAAGAATCTTAACTGCAGGAAAATATTAAATGAAATTAAGGCCAATGTCAAATAAAAAGATACTTATGTGCCCGGTCATGCCAGATCCTGTTTTAAAATATTTCTCTAAGTCAGATGCTTGGTTTCTTGTCTTTACAGCAATGTGTGAAATCAGCTCAAAGGGTGCATAATGCTTAGTAGATTGAGATTTGCCGAAATCATGATGAGCTAATCGTATTTTAAGATCATTAGCGTGTCTAATATAATGAAAATCATATTTAACACTTTTATGGAAGAATGTGTAATATGTTAGTTCGTCCCCCGACGAAATGTTTTACCGCAGAGCAAGTTCAAATGTATTTGGAGCTCGCTCTACGAAGCTCCGCTACATCGGAGCGAAGTAGAGCGGAAAGACCGGGATTCGAACCCGGGGTACCGCTATAAACAGTACACACGATTTCCAATCGTGCACCTTCAGCCAGCTCGGTCATCTTTCCTTTAAAAAGCTGAATAAAATAGCGGATGCAAAGATTAAAGTCAATGAAAACAAATTGAAATATAATAAAGAGTCAACAAGTTGATAAGTCGATGAGTTGATATCCAAACATCGTAAACTTAAAACCAAACATCTTATACCCCATGCTTCAAGCCCCATACCCCACGCCCCGTTACTTCTTTTAAAAGCTTGGTTATTCGAAACATAATTGGATATATTAGGCTGTTGAACAATGAGAACAAGTGAACAAAAAAATCCAGAATACATTCCCCTTATTATAAATACGGTTTTTAAATGACCATAGATCGAATACAAGAAAATCTTCCCTTTCTCCTAACTCAGGTGGAACGCCCCGGTCGATATACCGGCAATGAAATAAATACTATTATAAAATCATGGGATGATGCAGAATGTCGTGTTTGTCTGGTTTATCCGGATGCATACGAGGTCGGCATGCCCTTTATCGGCTATCAAATTCTTTATCATATTTTGAATGAGAAAGACGGCATTCTTGCGGAGCGGGCTTTTTCACCCTGGGTCGATATGGAGAAGTTATTGCGCGAGCGAAACGTGCCCTTGTTTTCACTGGAAAGCAAACGCGGGCTTGCTGATTTCGATCTAGTTGGTTTTACACTTCAATATGAAATGACTTATTCGAATATTCTTAATGTTTTGGATTTATCAAATATTCCTGTACGAGCTGCAGATCGCGGTGATAAAGACCCCATTATTATTGCCGGAGGGAGCTGCGCCTTTAACCCTGAACCGCTTGCTGAATTTATTGACCTCTTTATTATCGGTGATGCAGAAGAAGTTTCCTTAGAGATAACAGAGATCATACGAAAGCATAAGAAAATTGCTTCGTCACGCGAAGAAGTCTTAAAAGAATGCTCCATGCCGAAAAAGGGCGTGTATGCACCGGCTGTTTATGATCAGAAACGGGATGGTGTGGTTCGTGCAGCAAAGATAGCAACATTAAAGCCGGAGAACTATAGTAACAAGCCAATTATTCCACTACTGGAAGTTGCACAGGATCGCTTTGCGCTAGAGATCCAAAGAGGTT
>JAUVKP010000175.1 GCA_030596185.1 Fidelibacterota bacterium
AGGTTTTATCAATCATAGCATTAATGGAATATGCTGTTTTTATCCCACGCCGCCGCCCTTCATTGTTAATGGCAACTTCCGGTGGTGCCCGGTTAAATCCTAATTCGATCAAACCTTCCTGAATAGTTACATCCCCTGCTATAGATAAAGTATCTCTACCCGTTATCGCGAGGTTAACTTCTCCGGTCGTCAGGTTCACATTTTCATTAAGTGTCACAATAGACATCTGATCGCCAGTCAACTGCAAATTGAATTGAGGTCGTATCAAATATCGCATATTCATATTACCATCAATATTAAAATTATATTCATTATCTACATTATTCTTTTCCAAGCCCAAAACACCGGCTAATGTATAAGAAACAGAAGGTAATTTACCCTTCAGGTCAACTTCCATTATGTTGTCCTTTATGACTGCTTCGCCATTTAGGTTCTCGATCTCATTTCCAAGAATTCCAAGGACAAGATGGCCATTTTTGACAGTAAATTTTCCATTTTTAATGGTTTTTTTAAAGTTACCTGTTATTTCCAATTCCGTATAAAGATCTGCGGTAAATGATTCCATATGATCAATAAAAGGTGTCAGGTATATCATTTCATCATCCGTACCCTCAACATAAACGTATAGACTGCTATCAGGGATAAATCGCTCCGCCTCCGGTTGGAATCTAAGATCCATAAAAATATTTGCATTCCCAAAATATTTGCCATTATCTGCGAATATTTCAACTTCATTAAAGAACATTCGTTCATTGCTATAATGGAATTGCCCTTTAACCGAATCCCCTTCGATCTTCAGGACAACCAGATCATCTACAAATAAATCAGCATTCATGATGGGATCATTGATCGTTCCGGTGATACTTCCTGAAGCATCGGCATCACCGAGAACAGGAAAAGGAAGGATAAAGGGAAGTATTTTTGACAAGCAAACTTTGGATATATCAACATCGGCATAAAGCGAATCTTCCGGTAAGATCTCAACCGGCTTCTTAGAATTCAAATTTATACTGAGAGGAAGCTTACCTTGTAAGGCGATTTTTCTTTCATCATTAATATCAAAGCGAAGATCATTGATATACACCATACTATCAACATAATGGAATTGTGATCTGATCCTTTCTGCATCCAGTCCAAAAGCATGTGCTCTTTTCAATAATAAACCGGCATCAATAACAGGATCGCTGAGTTCGCCATCAATAGCAATATTCAAATCCAATATGCCACCGATACTATCCATCATAGTTGAAAGCAAGGGTAAAGAATTTAATTCCGCTCCGGCAATATTCAGACTACCTGCAATGGAATCATTTTTAATATCCAATGAGCCATAAAGGAGCGCATCGCGATATAAAACATCAAATCTGGAAAGTGAGTAACCGGCATCTGAAACTGTAAATGAAACCGGATCCAATAAATATACATCTTCACCTTGATATGTCCCCGACATAGTTTGGATCGTAAATTCTTTAAAATCATTGATCGAACCGGATAAATTCAACATATAATTTTCATGTGAAATATCCAAATAATCCAGGTAGATCATATCTTTTTCCACGCGAACATAGGTTTGTACTGAACCTATTAGAAATGAATCCAAAGCCGCATTTTCAAATGATATCATCACTCCACCGCCGGGATCGGAAACAATTTTATTACTAAATAAGGATACATTGAGGTTATTGACGGTGTACACATCATATTTAAGAGTATCAAGATTAAAATTCATCTGAATATCAGGATCATTGATCTCACCCAAGATTTTAAGCGTCATATATATATTATCTGCCTTCAATTCTTCCATATTTGGGATCTCAAGATCATTTAATGAAGCAATATCACCGTAAATATCCAGATTGACATTTTTAAGATCTTTGAGAGAACCCCGAACTTTCAAAACACCGTCAGGTAAATAAATATAGTTGCTGGAATCAAGTATAATACTGTCCATTCCACATAAAAGTATATTCCCACTTAATTTTGTCGTCTCTAAACCATATAAGTCCTTGCAATCAAAATTATAATTAATTCTTAGAAGATCATTAAGATATCCGTTCGCTCTTAATCGACCATTAAAATCAAAATCCGGCAGTGTTTCCAGCCAATCTGAAGGAGTTAAAGCATAAGAGGAAAAGGTTGTTGTAAAATATTTATCTTTAAAGCCATAAGATCCATATAATGAAATATCCGTATCGGTATTCTTGAAAGTAGCCTGTAAAAGATGAAGATAATCGTCTTTATACTCTACATTAAAAGTGGATTGATCTATCTTTTTATTATTCAAGGTGCCTTTAAGATCAATGGTTGCCGTAAAAGTCTTAAAGTTACCCATAAGATCAAGATTAAGATCAATTTTATCATTTTCTTGAATAATGGGAAGTTCAACATAATCTTCAATGGCAAAATCGGCTATATTGAAAGAAAATTGAAAACGAGAGGGTTCAATATATCGGATCTTTCCATTCGAAGAGATACGAGAATCATTGAACATAAAATTTAAATTACGCAGTTTTGCGATATCGTTCTTAAATACAACTTCACTGGAAAGATCATAAATCTTTATTCCCAGTTCATCATTCTTTAATTGAAGATCCTTGATCTCAAGTACGGCCCCATCTTTTTTACCTGAATAATGAAAAAGAAAATTATCAATTTCCTGATAGATCGAGGTATCCGGAGTCTCGATTTGAATTTTTGCGTCTTTAATCCGTATGGAATTAACCAGAAAATTCGGGAAGTTTATCTCAGGCATTCCCGACCTTCCATTTTGATCTTTCTGAAGCTTTATATAAATACGCGGTTCGACTAAATACAAGCTATCCAGATGCCGTCTTCCAAGTAATTCGAAAATACCTCTATAATTGATATTTATGGTATCAACTGTGATAATAAGAGTGGAATCTTCGTTTGAAAATTCCAAATAATCCGCTTCAAGATTTGTTTTTAGTGGAGTATTTAAATCCCTAATTGAGAAATTAAAATTGGTTTTTTTGTCGACTTGTTGACGAAGAATTCTATAGACGATATTAAAACCGACGTCCGTTTTCGTTAAAATGACGCCGGTAGATCCAAGTAATAGAATCAAAATAAATGTAAATAAGTAATGTCGTTGTTTCTTATTTTTTGCCATTATTTTTCAAGTTTACATGATCTTCTGCTGCTTGTACGGTATTTTTCATTAGCATTGCTATGGTCATTAAACCCACGCCTCCCGGCACAGGTGTAATTGCAGAGCAACGCTCTTTTACTTCGTCATAAGCAACATCACCAACCAAACGATATCCTTTTTTCTTGGTATCGTCATCTACGCGGTTTACTCCAACATCAATAACAACCGCACCATCTTTAACCATTCCTGCTTTGATCATTTCGGGAACACCCGTTGCAACAATAAGAATATCAGCTCTCAAAGTGTGTTCTTCCATGTTTCGTGTGCCCGTATGGCAAATGGTTACCGTTGCATTGGCATGCTCTGATTTCTGGTACATGAGGTTTAGCATCGGCTTGCCAACGATATTCGAACGACCAACGACAACAACATGTTTCCCATTGGTCTCAATATTATAATATGCTAATATT
>JAUVKP010000273.1 GCA_030596185.1 Fidelibacterota bacterium
GTTAGCGTCACATCAACACAGGGTGAGAGT
The DNA here is from genome assembly GCA_030596185.1 of Fidelibacterota bacterium. Classification (GTDB taxonomy): domain Bacteria; phylum Fidelibacterota; class Fidelibacteria; order Fidelibacterales; family Fidelibacteraceae; genus M50B103. The sequence continues at coordinate 31 of JAUVKP010000273.1, forward strand.
AAGATCAGTTGTCCAGGCTGAGGCAGGTTCTTTTCGAGTAGCAATTGCCCAAAAGCCAAACTCATGCCTCCCCCTGCCGAATCACCTATGATACTGATATTCTTTGGATCAACTTCTTTGATCAAATTTTCGTAGAGTTTCAAAAGCATATCAAATACATGTGTCACATTATATTCCGGAGTCAGCGGATAATCCGGAGCGATCACTCTGCCTTTGATTTTATCAATAATATTCGAAATAAATAACCAGTGCGGAAGTAAAAAGTTGTACATATAGGAACCACCGTGAAGATAGATAATTACCTTATCACTCATATTTTTTACCGGTTCTATCGTCCAGACATTATGTCCCAATCTATCATCAACATCAATATCATAAAGCAAGTACATGCTGTTCAATGGCCTTGCCGGAATGATTTTATTCAGATAATTCAGGTAATCAGCTAAGCGATTTCCTTCTTTTACCTTGGAACTTCGCATACTGTTCTCAATGATCTGAGCTGCAAGACTTTGTCCTTGTCTTATCTTCATTTGAGCCTCCAGACTATCTTGAAATGAAATTTCCTGAGAGAATAAACAAAAAGGTAATAGAATAGCTATTATCACAATGATCATAAAGTAAGATACTTTTTTATTCAGACTCATATCCCTTCCACTTCTCCTTTAAAGAATTAAATATAAACTCTCTACAAGCTTTTCCCTCGGGAGTCAGATAAAGCATCCCATCATGCATAAGTCCATCAATCACATTATATTCGAGAGGATGTCCTGCTTGTTCAGCTTTTTCTCTGAATTTTCTACAATCGGGCATAAGTATGTCATTATCTCCAACAAATAATGTGATCGGCGGCAAGCCCTCAAGTGAACCGAACAAGGGACTTACCAAATAATTGCGTCTATCCATATTACCCGCATAGGCTATACCCGCATCTATCAAACCTTGAATATTCAAAATAGGGTCGAGTTTATCTATTTCCATGATCTCGGGATTGTCCATGGTAATATCCAACCACGGTGAAAGCAAGAACAGTTGAGAGGGTTGTACAATTCCCTTTTGATGCAAGTGTTGAGATAAGGCAAGTGCCAGCCCTCCCCCGGAAGAATCCCCCATGAGAGTAACATATTCCGCTCCAACACGTTCAATTAAATCTTTATAGACCGGGATCAGCATTTCAAAAACATTGTCAACAGTTTCTTCGGGTGTTAAGGGGTAATCGGGAGCAATAACCGTACAATTTAGTTTATCTACAAGAGCTCCTATCAAGAACCAATGTCCCGGGGTAAAATTTGCCGCATAGGCACCTCCGTGAAGAAACAGAATTGTTTGTTCATTCTGATCCTTAAGCGGTGCAATTCTCCATACTTTTCGCCCTGAATATATTTCTGATGAGATTAAATACATGTTTTCCATCAAACGAGGAGGGTTTGCCCTATTTCGCATTCTTACAAATGCTTCCAGCGTATTTTTCTCTTTCATTCGGGCAAGACGTAGACTTGCCTTGAGTATGCGATTGACAATACTTTGCTGCTTTTCGGTGTACATGATTTAATATAAGCTGTTCAAAAGAAAAATAAAATTGAAATGTGATGAGAGGGGTTTGGGGTAAGAGGTACGTGGTAAGGGGTAAGAGGTGTAAAGGTTTAGGGTTTAGGGTTTAAGGTTTAAGGTTTAAGAGTAGAGACAAGGCATTGCCTTGTCTAATATTATAAGTTATGAGTGTATATTTTTTATTTGAATCATATAATGCTTGTCATCTTGAGCCCCGATTATTCGGGATCAGCGGGCGGAGAAGTGCCGTGCCAACCGAAGTCTTGACGTAGGTTGGGAGAGATCTATTCATGATTCGGGAATTTGTTTAGAAGTTTAGGGCTTGCTCTCGGAAACTTCTATCTGAAGTGCAGGAGAGATGTATAGTTATAGGAATTTTTGAAATACAGATGATAATTTACCACGGGTTTCAACCCGTGGATAGAGAAATATATACCATTTGGGTTTTAACCCATTAAGGTAGCTTTTGAATTCCGGAACAATTAACTTAATTATCCAAAATCTTTGATATTGCTAATCGGCAAAGGAGATCCAAATCCTTCCACCATTGCATTGATAAGGCAAAAAGACTGAAAAGTGGGTATTTGTTCAAGCTTGATCGGTATTTCACGTATTCGCCCTGTATCTATTAACCGCGCTCTGCAAGTTCCCATCAATAAAGGCGTATCGGGAGTTAACCATTCTTTCCCATCGAAAAAAACAATATTTGCACTTGAAGTATCAGTTATAAAATCATTTTTTATGATCAAAATATCATCGCACTCACCTTTGTATCTCGTAAGTCGATCTATCAATCGCCGGTTGGTTTTCTTACAACTATAATCGATCGTATTGTCTTTCACTATTTGTAAGGTCTTGATATTTTTGGGTTTATATTTTTCAGTTTCATATCGAAAAGATGTTTTATTATATAAAAATCGCAGCTTGATCTTATCAACACTTAGATCTTTGGGAAATTTAATTAACTCATCAAGCTTAAAAGGAGCGGGCTCGCCGTAAACATGCAAAAAAGTTCGTTCAAGACGACCTTGATGATAATTTAAGTTTCGGACAATACCA
>JAUVKP010000230.1 GCA_030596185.1 Fidelibacterota bacterium
GCAATAATATCAGAACCACCCGTAGTACCGCGACCCTTCATGATAATACCGAGACCACCACCCAATAATAGTCCACCATACACTGTTGCAAGAAGAGGATCATTAGTCACAGGTGGTATTTTTAGGACCACATCGAGCAAATCTGAAAACAAAGAGATCCAGATAATACCCCAAAATGTTTTCATCCCAAATTTGCGTCCAAATATTTTAACACCCAGAATAAACAAGGGGATATTCAAGGCAAGCATTGTAATACCGGCCGGCCAGTTGTACATATGGTAAAAAATAGTTGAAATACCCGATACGCCGCCGGCTGAGACCTTGTTGGGAATTAAAAAAAGCATTAAGCCCACAGCCATGATCAAGGACCCAACCATGATCATCACGTAATCCAATAAATCTTTCTTTCGTATCTTATCGCGTTCTGTCATACACACCTCCATAATTCGCCGGAATATAGGGTATTAAATTTCAAGAAGCAAGAAAGAGAAAACTAGTAATTGGAGTTCGGAGGAAGGGGGTTCGGGGTATTAAAGTTTAGATTGAAGAAGTAGAGACGCAATGTCCCGAAGCTTCGGGACGTCTTTACACCGCATTATTAATTGTAACCATCTTTAGTGATAAATATTCTTCGATCACCAATTACTTTTTTACAAAAATCATCATCAAAAAACCGATGAAAATAAAGATAAAATTGGGGGTCCATACCGCCCAAAAGGGAGAAGCAACACCCGCAATTCCAATAACTTTACCAAAAGTAAGTAACACATAAAAAGCAAACAGTAACATAAGACTGGCGGCAACACCACTACCATAACCACCGGATCTACGCTGGAAAGTAACAAGAGGAATTCCTATAAGAATGACAATAAAACAGGCAAAATTCATGGCCGTGCGAAAATAGAGATTGGTTTCCCAGCGCATGGTTTCCATTCCCAATTGCCGAGAGCGATCAATAAAGCCCCGCAACTGTCTAAAGGTCATATTTTCTGGACGTACGCTTTTTTGGCGTAATTCTCTGGGATTTACTTCGAGTTCTAAAATAAGCGTATCATGTTTCGTGAAAATTTCTTCGTTATCTGAAAATATACGATGTTGAACATTTAAGAGCATCCACTGCTCTTTTTCATCCAGCCAGCGTACATGTTGCGCATCTATACGCTCTGTGATCTTACCCTCGATCACGCGATGCAAACCCGCAAACCTTCCCCGTCCATTTGTAATATTATAACGACGAATAGTAAATATCTGATGATCCGGTAATTGGAAGTAAACCTGACGATGAATTTTTTGCTCGTTGCTTTTTGTTGTAAGTTTCATGTTGTTCTCCATGAACTCAGTGACTTCCTGTTGAGCCGGTACGACAACAAAATCCTCAAAGAGAAATGAGAATATACTTAAAAGCAGGCCAAAGATCAGAAAGGGTAATGCCAGACGATAGAGACTTAAACCACCTACTTTAAGAGCAGTAAGTTCATTGAACTTATTAGTTTGTCCAAAAAAGAAAACCACTGCCAATAAAGCCGATACTGGAAAACACCAATGTAGCATCCAGGGAATCATCAGCCAGTAATAGTGAACAACTTCTGCGAATGTCAGTTTATTATCTAGGAATTGAGCAATCTTTTGAACAAGATCAACAAGGAGAAAAATGCAAATAAAGGTCAGCATAATAAACAAAAATGAGCGTAGGTACTGTTTAAGCATGTAACGATCAAGCTGTTTCATTATTTGCTCAGCTCTTTCTGTTTAAGCTTAAGATAATCTATACTTTTCGGAGTAGAGTGCAGAATAGTAAACTCAAATTGTTTTATTGTCAGTACTTCTCCACTTCCAGGAAAGCGATCTAGATGATCCAATAAGTAGCCCGCAATAGTTTCATATTCACCTTTGGGAAGGTTTAAACGATATTCGTCATTTAGGTAATCGATCTCGGTACGACCACTCATTGACAGATCACCGTTTGAATGCTTTTTACATTTCCGGCATTTTCATCGTATTCATCATCAAATTCTCCGAATATTTCTTCGACGATATCTTCCATTGTTACCAATCCTGAAGATACTCCAAATTCATCTACGATAATCGCAATACTGGTTTTAGTTTCCTGAAAATCTTTTAGCAATTCAATAATACTTTTGCTTTCGGGATAAAATTTTATAGGACGAATAATTGGTTTAATATCCTTTTCGCCATTTAATATATCACGCAAGGAAATATAACCAATAATGTGATCAATATTATCTCTATAGATGATGATTTTAGAAAACCCCGATTGAACATAAGCTTTCTTCAGTTTGTTTATCGTTGCGTCTTCCGATAAAGCAATAATATCCGTACGGGGAGTAATGATCTCGGAAGCTGTTGTTTCCGAAAAATCAAAAACATTGTCAATGTATTTCTTTTTATCTTCGTTGAGGATACCCTTTTCATAACTGTCATAAATACTTTGCTCTATCTCTTCACGACGAATCATAATATTCTTAGGTTCCGCATCGTTTTTAAATAGCTTCAACAAACCCGCTATCATCTTTTCAAAAAATCTGGCAAGGGGATGTAAAATAACTCCGGGGATCTTTATGATCGCACAGGAAAATAGCAAATATGAGTTTGGTCGTTTACGGATAAGGGATTTTGGCAACACCTCACCAAATAATAGAATGATAGCAGAAATCAATAAAATGACCTGCCACCAATCGAAACCACCATAACTTATTAAGAAGAGTGTCGCAAATGTGGTAGTTAACACGTTAGCAAGTGTGTTACCGACCAAGATCATTGTCAAATAATGCTGACGATCTTCATACATGCGAAGAGCAGAAACAGCGAAGGGTTTTTTCTGGGATACCCATTTTTGTAACTGTAGCGGGTGTGCAGAAATAACCGCAATTTCAGACCCGCTGAAAAAAGCAGAAAGTATCAGTCCTAAACCCGCAAGTACGATATCAGTAATCATAAAGATAGTTTACCGAAATTCACTGTAAAAAACAAGAAATGAGCTTGAGATTGAGATTAAG
>JAUVKP010000248.1 GCA_030596185.1 Fidelibacterota bacterium
GGAGTTGGGGTGTATCTTAGAAAAGATAAAAGATGAGATTGGAAAGTTGATAAACCAGAGAAGATAGGAATATCTTCTCTTTTTGTATTTATTGCAGCAACCAATCATTTTGGGTTTATTGATGGTAAATCACCAAAATCAAATTTAAATTTGCACCCCATATCTATCAAACTCGCAGATGGTGCTTTTCATCTTGATTATCTGTGACGATGTACTGAGTATCATTACAATACTCATTTTTCAGCATTCCCATCAGTTGCAACAAATAACCATTCCACCTCCGCAATCTTATTCGGTGTCCCGAGCAGAACAAGCATATCACCCGGACAAAGCCTTATATTCGCATCAGGATTGGATGAAGCCTCCCCACCACGGCATGATGCTATCATAGTTACACCGTATTTTTTTCTTAGTTCGATCTGTGCCAACGTTTTACCGGAGGCACGCGAGTCTTTTTCAACTCTGATAGCACTAACATCAAGATCGGATAGATTTAATTTCAGATTACAGAAATCACTAGATTCGCGGGATAGGTTGCGGAACATTTCATAGCCATCAGCTCGCACTTCAGCCATGAAAGTCTCAATAATATCTTTTGGAATGAGGTATTTCTTAAGTACACGTATGAAGATCTCAACAGATGTCTCAAATTCCTGCGGAACCACTTCATCTGCTCCAAGATCGTACAGGGGTTCCATCTCCTGAAGGTATCTGGTTCGTACAATTATGTGAATTTTTGGGCTGAGTCGGCGAGCAGTAGATATGATCCTCCTTGTGGCCAGAGGATCGGAAATACCAAGCACCATCACTCTTGCATCATTTATGTTCACATGTTTAAGAACCGCCTCTTGTGTCGCATCTCCATAGCATATCAATTCATCTTTTGATCTTTCACTTAAAACCGTATCAGGATTCATCTCAATTGCGATATACGGTATGACTGCAGCACGTGCAGCCTGCGCGACATTTCGTCCGTTTATTCCAAAACCAACAATAATAAGATGGTCTTTGAGTTGTATTTTACTGGTATTTTCATCCATCTTTATAGGATAAAGACCGGATTTAATTCTTTTTGGCAGTGGTAGTCGCATAAAGGAATTTGCAATATTGGGAGATGCACTTATAATAAATGGCGTGGCTGCCATTGTGGCAACAGATACTGAAAGGAAGAGTTGGTATGTGTCCCATGTCAGCAATCCATATTCAATGCCGAATTTTGAAAGAATAAATGAGAATTCACCAACCTGTACAAGTGCTAAACTTACCACTATGGTAGTCCTGAGCGGATAACCCAGTACGGCGGTTGCAAGCCCTGCGATAATCGCTTTTAATGAAATGACCCCCAATGCGATAATGATAATAAGTGCAGGTTGTTCTAAAAAGAAATTTATGTCCAATAACATACCGATCGAAATAAAAAAGAAGCTCATGAACACATCGCGAAATGGAAGGATATTTCCAATTGCCTGATGGCCGTATTCTGATTCAGATATGATAAGCCCTGCTAAAAATGCACCAAGAGCAAGGGATAGTCCGGTACTGTATGTGAATAGCGCGACTGAAAAACAGATAACTATGATGCTAAGCAGGAAAAGTTCACTGTTACGGGTTTTTACAATCTGATATAACAGTTGCGGAACAATCCATCTCGCACCTGCGATAACCATAAAAATCAGCAATATAGCCATTGCAAGCAGAACAAGAGGTGATTCTCCGCCGTTTTCTGATGCTCCTCCAAGTAATGGTGTAACCAGTATCATTGGAACTATTATGACATCTTGAAAGATAAGGATGGCAAGTGTTATTCGTCCGTGCGGGCTGTCTATCTCAGCTCGTTCTTGAAGAAGTTTGAGGACAATGGCTGTACTACTCAGGGCAAGTAAAAAGCCTATGAAAATAGATTCACCTGGGCTTCGTCCAAAATAGGTGGCTATCAATGCGGCTGCCAGAATTGTTACCAATACTTGTACTGATCCCCCAAGAAACACCGCTTTTTTGATTTGCCACATGTCTTTTAGTGACAGCTCCATTCCAATCGTGAAAAGAAGCAGCACAATCCCGATCTCTGCCAATACTTCAATTTCAGCAACGCTGCTTAACACTGCCAGACCGTAAGGACCTGCAATCATACCTGTTAACAGTAGACCTACAATTGATGGTATACGAAATCTGTGGGATATGAAAAGAATAGCAATAGCCATTCCAAATATGATGATTATGTCATTTAGCAGCGATGTTTCCATTAATAGTCTCCTTTTTCAGTAGTCGCAATAATTGAATTTTTTGTTGTAATATAATATTGTTTCTTCAAATATTATCTGGTCATGTTGCTGTTATGAGAATATATGATGGATTATTTAAGCTTTGACCCTGATAATCAAGAATGAGGACAAAAGGGGCATTTTTGTTAGAGGATTTCAATAGGGGATTTCAATAGAAATCTTCGTTAGAACTTAAATATCATATTAGCACTTTCATTTCAGGGAAAATCATAATGAAGAACATGTCTGAAAATTCAATGGATGAGCTGGTGAAATGGGTCATCAGCGTTGACCGTCGTCTTGTACTTATGGAGACCATGAAAGGGCACACTGTGGTCAAGGCTTCTGATATTGCCCATGAGACCAGCAGGTCAACAAAAATATCAGCCGCGCTCTCAAGGAAATTGCAGATAAAGACTTGATCGAGTGTTTAACTCCTGAAAAGACGACATGGAAAAAATATGTTCTAACAGGCAAGGGAAAGGCTGTTTTGAAAAAACTGAATGAGAAATATTTATAGTTGCA
>JAUVKP010000240.1 GCA_030596185.1 Fidelibacterota bacterium
GAATAAGTGTACTGTATATTTCCTGTAAAGAATTTCCCGCGGCGTTTTTCAAAGATCAAGTCCATGCCACGCGCTGAACCGTAATCATAATTCACAAAAGTTGTGTATGTTACAGATCCCACGCGCACTTGCTCGGTTGAGTTCATATTGCTATAGTCTTTCGACCAACCCACAACACCAAGAACATAATCGCGAGCTACTTCAGTATTTAACCCAAACTCATAACTTGTTACTTTCTGAGCACTGACACCGGGATTACCAACAAGCGGCATAGGAGTATTGAAAAATTCATCAAGATTGTCGCGTTCATCAATATTATTATAAATGTCGCGATATGTCGGATTCTGATAATAAATACCATAACCAAAAGTAAAGGTGGCTTTATCTGTGATCACATGCGAAAATCCCAAACGGGGACTCCAAAGGAATTCCCAGTTAGTCGGAACAAGTACAGAATCCGGAACCCGTGGATCCGCCCACATGGAATCATTTGCATTGGCTGCATCAAAACGCAAACCGGCATTAATGACCATCCAGGGGTATTCGATCTTATCTTGAAGATAGCCTGCAAATTCCTGAGGAATACGGTTATAATTTTCAGTATAAGGTGTCGACAACCAAGGTAATTGTACTTCGTCAAAGACAATATCATGTGTCTTATAGTCAAGCCCACTTTTTATCTGGTTGTGTCTGCCAACTTGTGATGTAAGATCTAATCTATATTCCCGAGTACGAGTACGAGTATAATGATGGTAACGATCTGCGCCACTATAATAATACTCTCCAGAATAATTCAGTAAATTGGGACTGTTTTGATATTCTATGATCATACCTTCATCAATGAAAGGATATAATACATAAGGTTGGTTGTACTGTTCAGGTGTAAGCCATTCGTTCATTTCATCACCATAATGCCAAATGGTATCTGCACCCGAGAGTACATATTCAAGTGGAACATCATTGTTGTTGCCAGCATCCACATAGGGAATCCGGGTACTGTCATAGAAATTTTCTAAATGGCGCTGTTCTACCCAATCGGGGTAGCCATCACCATCGGAATCGTAATTCCGTACACCTATAGTCATTTCTTGTGTAAAATCAGAATAATTAAAGGTGTAATAGGTTTTATCATTTAATTGATGGCGCCATTCCACCGCATAGCGTTTTGAAACCTTTTCTACTTCATTTTTACCAAGATCATAGTAGATGTAAGCAGGGTCAAACGCTTTATAATTTGAATTTACATACCAATGCGAAAGATTTAAGCGAATCTTTGGCGATACAAGAAAAGTCAGTTTTGAAAAGATATCAAAAGTATTATCAAAACCGAAAGAGCGCCAACCTGCAATGGTATCTAATGGATTGATATGATTTTCTTCATTATAATCGCCTAAAGGATTATCCATATCAAAGGCAAGATCGTCAAATTTATAGACAGCATAAGCACTATTTGTTTGATCAAAGCTGGTCCACCAACGGATCTTATCCGTAAATAACGGTCCACCAAAGCCACCGGCGATCTTAGAAAAATTCCTTAATTGGTCCTGCCCTGAAGAGAGTGGTCCAAAGTTGCTGCGTTCATAGCGTAGCATTCCGGTTAATTTTTTTGAGCCGGTGCGTGTAACAGTGTTGATCATTCCGGACATTGCATCGCCGTATTCTGCATTAAAGAAACCGGTCTGGAAATCAACCTGCGCGACAGCAAACTGGTTCAAACGTGTACCTTTACCCTTACCTCCGTAGAGCGGATTCTCAATGTACATACCATCGATCATAAAGCCTGTTTCATTGGCTCGACCACCACGAACGTGGATCTGCTCAATACCGCGTTCTTCAAATCCAGGAATACCTAGATCGGCCGTTTTGATCTCAATAATACCCGATTGCAGAGTATAAACTTCTGTCATATCACGAACGGGAAGATTGACCACCTGTTCTGCTTCCATGACAATCTTACGCCCAATAACATCTTTTTCAACAGAAGGACGATCAGCGATCACTTCTACAACTTCGCCCTGGACAGCCTCGACTTCCATGCGAACATTAATAATAGTTGATTGATCGCGAATAACTTTAACTCTTCGTTGAATAACTTTTTTAAAGCCGATCATTGTATATGTTACGGTAAATTCACCAATCGGAAGGTTGATAATATTGTAATAGCCTGTCTGGTCCGTAAAGGTCCCCATACGGGTATCTTCAACCATGATGTTGACACCCATAAGCGGTTCATTGGTTCCTGCAGCCACAACGGTACCGCGAATAGAACCAACAATATCGCCATAAGCCATGCCAAAAAATAGCAGACAAACCACAAAAAGGATATAACCTTTCTTCATACAATCCCCTTTAGGACAGGCAACCCTTCGAAGCTTTAGCGAAGAAGGGCAGCCTGTATGTTTGTAAACAATTTATTTTAATAATACTGATTTTCGAGTAATAGTTACATTGTTTCCTGTCAGAGAATAGAAATAAATACCCGAGGACATGTTTGAACCATCGAGTTCAATTTCATAATGTCCACTTCCTTTATATTCACTGAAAAGAGTTTTAACTTTTCTACCTAAAGTATTAAATACTTCGAGATTGTATTTACCTGCTTGATGGATATCAAAATTGATCGTTGTCATAGGATTGAAAGGGTTGGGATAATTTTGTTCAAGCTCGAATTTAGCAGGAACATAAACAAGATCTTTAATTCCACTGACAACTGACGAATAATCTACATCCATAAAATATACACGATTCTTATAATCTTCCGGTGTTGCGTCTGAAGTATCTTCATCTACAGTATGGGTAGCATAATCCGGAACCTGATAGATAAGATAAACATGATCATCGGTAGCATCGGGATCAGCATGTGCACAAATTTCA
>JAUVKP010000069.1 GCA_030596185.1 Fidelibacterota bacterium
TACCTAGTCGGCCTGCCGATCGTTTTTGCCTATGTGAAGTGGATCCGTTCGAAAATGAAAACCATATAGGCAAGATTAGAGATAAAAAATATTTAATTTATTATTGATGTAGAGACGCAAAATCTTGCGTCTCTACAATATTCATTACTATTTCATCAACACCATCTTCTTACTTTCAACAAACTCCCCTGCCACCATGCGGTAGATATATACGCCGCTGGGGACTGAGTTACCTCGCATATCAATACTATTCCATACGATGTTATAGGTCCCTGCGGTTTGATTTACATAGGACCATTCTTGAACTTTATGACCAGCGATATTGTAGATCATCATCCTTACATCAACCTGCTCGGGCAGAGCATATTGCAGTGTCGTCACCGGGTTAAAAGGATTAGGATAATTCGCTTCGAGAGAATAATTCACAGGGATAGGATCTCCAATAGAGCTCAGCACCGGCACCGGCAAATCGGGATACAGATAACTCAGAACTGGATATCCATCATTAACTTCACTATTGATATTCCAGATACCATCTTCATCGTCGGTTTTTAATGTCCACCCGGCATCATAATAGGTCATGATATCTTTCATCGCCGAACTTGTCTTTCCGATTCCGCCATCAGATTCAGCTTGTTCGGATGTTTGTTTATCCCAAAAGCTTGCACTCACATTTGTATCGTCATTTTTATTTCCAATCAAACCACCTCCGCGACCTCCGATAACGTTTCCCCTGCTGTAATTATTGACAATGGAAGCGTCGCTCACTCTTGATATTAATCCACCTGGATATACCCTGGCATCTACTGATCCACAGGCATAACAATTTGAAATAGTTCCATCTACTACCTTTGCAATAAGCCCACCGGCATACCTTGAAACATCTAAATTTGCACTGCTGTGACATTCACTGACGGTGGTCTCTCCTGAGAATCCAATTAAGCCGCCGGCATAGTGTTCCCCCACGATCGTACCGGTTGAATGGCAACGATTCAGTGTGGACATCGTTATATATCCCGCGATCCCACCGGTATAATATTTTCCTGTAATATTCACATTTGTCAACATAATATTTTTAAGATCGGCTTCTATAACATATCCGAATAATCCAACATTATCAGTGTTCCGATCAATATGCATTTCATCAATAAAATAACCCTGTCCATTATAAGATCCTGTAAACGGTCGGCTCAGATAACCACCTGTGCTATAACCTATTGGCGACCAACCTTCAGAACCATATGATGAAGATATGGTGTTGGCATTGATATCTGCCGTTTGAATATAGTGTTTATTCCAATAGGATGGATTGTCGTTGACCCACTTCAATTGGGATGAATCTGCAACGCAATAAGGATCATCCATTGTTCCTTCTTCCGCAAATACGATTGTCTTCAATACGATGGTGTTACTATAGCTCACAGAACCCGTATCAGATTGAAAGGCTCTAATGAAATAATATGTGTTTTCGCTCAAGCCATTTGCTTCCGCGATAATATTGCCTGTGAAATCTATAATACCACCATCTGCTTTCCCATCGTTCGTCGTTGGTTCACCCGATGTATTCCAGCAAATGCCATATGACGCTACGCTCGTGTCAACTGCAAAAACAATCGTTGCCGAATGATTTAATATATATTCTAATCCAATGACCTTAAAACCATAGACCTTTTGATTCAATAAGTAGGGATATCCCTGATTTCTGTCCGCATGATATGTCCAGATATTCGCAAGATCCCACTCTGTCTGAATGTAAGTGGAAAGTGTCTTCATTTCAGCGCTTGTCTTTCCTGTTCCACCGGCTGATATGGATTGACCAGATATCTGGGTATCCCAAAAACTGTTTTTAACGGTTGATGTATTTATACCAATAAGACCACCTACACTTGCATTGCCTGTTACGGCTCCCGTGCTATAACTACAATAAATCGTTCCACTATTATGACTTGAAAGACCACCGACATATTCATCTCCCGTTACAGCGGCAAGCGTGTAACATTGATCAATAAAGGATCCTAAATTCTTGCCTGTAATACCACCCACATAATTCGTTCCGTTGATCGAACCGCTAACATAACATCGGTGAATAATGGAAGAATTATTTTGACCTACTAAACCTCCAACATCATTAGCACCGGAAATTTGTACATTGGTCAATCCCAAATTATGAATAAGAGCTCCATCTGTACGACCGAACAGACCAATTTGATCTTCATTATTCCTTTGAATAAATAAACTGTCGATCAAATAACCCTGACCGTCATATACGCCCGTAAATACATTCGTTGCATCACCGATCGGAGCAAATCCCACATCGGAAGCAGCTGTCCCCGAAACATTGATATTGGTCGTTTGTACGTAGTATTTATCCCATTCATCCCGGTTCATACTTAACCAAAGCAAATTTTCAAGAATACTGATCTTATAAGGATCTTCTTCCGTTCCTTCACCGGATGGTGCTAATAAACCAAGACCGGCAGCCATGGTCGTTTGAGTATAAGCGCGGCCACTTTCAATTACGCCCTCCACAACATCAACACTATATGAAGTGACATAATAGTAATATCTATATCCCAATTCACAATCACGGTCGGAATAGGTATTGACAATATTGCTATCGCCCATACTACATTCAAAGATCAGCTGATATTCAGCGCTTGGGAGGTCTTTAGCACGATAGATACGATATCCTTCGAAATCGGGATCAGTAGAAGGATTATCGGCCCACTCCAGCACAACACGATCAGCTTGTGAATTTATATTAAAACTGAGTGGTGGTGGCGGTGGAAGCGGAATATTAAAGCCACTATCATAATTATTTTTGGCTTGATAAAAAGTTTTAATGATCGAATCTTTACCGGTGTACACCCACATATCCTTGTATATGTCCATGGAATCGGCACCTGCAGCAACCGGTTCAGGATCGCGATAGACAGGAGAAGGCGGAAGCAGTAGATCCACCGGATCACCCTGATAAGCCTTATACCAGTTCTGCCCTACCTCTTTGGCTTTTTCACGCGACAATCCAGACACACCTTCACAAATTACGATCTTGATAGATTCCCCGTAAGGGATCTCATAGGGGCCGAAACTCATATAACTATTTGTCCCTGCAGTACTTTGATTGACAATCACTGAATAGGGTGCCAAACGATCGGCGATCTTATGTCCGGCATAAACATCCTGGGCCGTATCAACTTGTCCGAGTCCCTGATAATTATCGTTCAACAAAGTCCATACTTGCTGATCTGCTTCCTCAGCGGGTATATCATCACCAATATACCAGCCCATACGCACTTTGCTTTTATCGTTCGCTTCGTTATCATTTGCCTGGTCACTATGTAAAACGGCTGTTCCGGCAAATTGCGGACAACGAATTCGCGCTTCATCCAATGGTGCTTCGTCAGGCAATACTGGAACACCAATATTGTCATAGGTCAACGTGATATCACGTGTTTGAGCTTGTCCCATCCATGAATAATAATAGGGAAGATCAGGATCATCTGTCATAGGCGTATGATGCACCCATTGATGAGCCCCCCATGAAGCCTGACGTAAATTTGTTACATAATATGCTTCGCGAGAAGTGCAATATCTTGACATCATACCAAAATAAAAATCATGTATCGTTCCATTGATCTCCAGACTGTCATCATCGTCAATATTTCCTGTATTCTCAAAAGTATATTCAATAATGTTATAATTATCATGTCCCAAACGGCTAAAAGCATAAACTTTTCGGGTCATCGTCACACCCATGCCGGTTCTTACCACGTTAGTAACGACACGGTCAGCAGGGGATTCGGTGGCACTATGTAATTCACTTATCACTTCACCTTCGGATACTTGTTCAACACCATCAACGGTGATCGCACATGCCGGATAACGCGTTGTTTGTACAAGGATCTGAGGAGTTATTTGAGAAACCCCTGCCCCATTTGAAAATTTAACGGATTTATATCCAACTTCAACACCATCAGCTCCCGTAAAATTCTTACAGGCCATAAATTGACGGTCGATCACAAAATTATCCGTTTTATCATACCAGGACGGCCACTGAAGACCAATATAGCGTGACAAATTGGCATTCCAACCACGTTCCGCGCCCCATGCTTGAAATTGAGAATTCAGTGAACCAACTCTGATCCAGGTTTGTGTATCCGATGGAATTGCAGAATATACCATCCCCGCTACAAGGATAATAATTAATGAGATTTTGTAGATTGTTTTCATGCCAGCACCCACATTTATTTAAATTATTTTTACCGTATTTTTTTATAAACACATGGTCATTTCTTCAATAATGTAATATACGATCTTCAAATTGACAAAATCAACTCGTAAAAGAATATTTTTAAATGTATGAAAGATTGCAGTATTTGAATATGAGGGAGAATGCATACTCGGAGAGATCCTCCTTGAATTCAGGACACCGAACATTCGAACAATCGAAGTAAAATTCGAATATCGACATTCCTTGTTCGGTGTTCGATATTTGTTTCTCCCTTACTCCGAACTCCAATACAAGTTTTTCCGCAGGAAAACAAAAAGAGTTCATTTTCGTGAACTTTCTAATGCTTGCACTTCGTAGTCCGTCTGCTGACGGACGAAGTAGTGCGGGGACAACGGCGGTCTTATAGAACACTTATAACGTTTAGGTTTAAGTTAGATAACAGCAATTAGCAATACTTCTATTACGTTTAGTATTCGCTAATTGCAACTTGACAATGAATTCTAATATTCTTAATATTTGTTAACATTTAATATTAATGAAGCACATTAGGCTAATCAAAATGAAAAAGTTTATTCTGGCTTTTATGTTTATTGTTTTATTCTCAGGATGTTACGAGAATGATGACCCTCCAATCACCCTTCCGGAAGAATATGTGGATGTTGCTTTTTCTCCAATTGATACAAGAATCAATATTGGTATTTTTGAAGAGATGGAACAAAGTGGGAGAATAATAAAACTGCTGTTTACAACAGAAGAAGCATATTCCCCTGCAGGTTCCCAAATCCTGGGTAACATATCTAGAAACGGTAACATCTATCAAATAGAATTAAATGAGCTGGATATTTCAGATTGTGGTGCTGCAATCACCGTTCCGGCAATGGCATTTTTTGAGCTTGGTGATATGGACGATGGGGATTATTTACTTTCTATTGAGATAAACAGTAAAATAGTCAATGTTATGATCACTGTTTCAGAATTCAGTTTTAATTTAACAATACAACCGAATAGTATTCTAACGGTAAACCAAAGTTCAATATTACGTATTCCTCAAACAACAATTTGGGGACAAGCCGAATCATTTACATCTGAGCCTTATCGTTTATTTTTAGACTCTCTGGTTATTCTTGGAGCTGAGCCCCATGGACTTCAAGCAGGCAATTACAGATACTTTGAAATCTTTTCACCGGATAGTTTTGATACCCATTCTGCTAAGGGCCGGCGATATGGGGAATACTTTTTATATAATTTTGATCCGGACACTCTTATCCTACGCAATCTTGTCAAACGTTTTGCAAAAAGATACGATGATAGTATTTATGTTAAACTTGACGGTGGAAGAGGAGAATTATACAGAAGTACAGTACTAAGAAATGAACCTTGATAGAATATAAAGTTTAATTTTAAACTCCCATACTCCGTACTCCCACACTAGTTTTTCCGCAGGAAAAGCAAAAACCGCCAATGGCGGTCCTCGAATAATGAACATCGATTAACGATTTTTGATTTTCGAAGTTTTCGAATATCGACATTCCTTGTTCGGTGTTCGATATTCATTTCTCCTCTTCTCTCCCTCTCAATGCTCCCCCTCAAGTTTTTTCTTCCCGAAAAAACAAAGAGTTCACAATGTGAACTCTTTTGCGGGGACAACGAGAGCCGCACCGAACTCTGTTGATTATTAGGGTTAAGTTGAGTGAAAAGTGATTACTTGATCAATAACATCTTCCTGGAAATATGTTTTTCACCGTATTCAAGTCGGTAAATATAAATGCCTGAGCTTAGATTGCCGGCATTCCATTTAACGCTATATGCTCCGGCTTGATGATATCCATCAGCAAGCGTTTCCACAAGTTGACCAGTTATACTATAAACATCCAGTTTCGCATGAGAATCTTCCCTGATTTCATAGCCGATCGTTGTAATGGGATTGAAGGGGTTGGGGTAGTTTTGATTTAATTTACAGCTTAACGGTATCGCAGTTTCTTTTACAGAAGTAAAATTCGACGAGACACCATCTTCCCAGCTAAGATAGGGATACCCTTCATTGATTATACCGGTAGTATCAATATCCCAGATGTCATCTGTACCGTTCTCACTCTCATTCACAAAATCCCAGTCGGCATTGAGATACGTCTCCGGATTCTTCATTTGCTCAATTGTCCTAAGAGACTTAATAAAACTATAAGAAGAAGTTGGACTTGAGTA
>JAUVKP010000035.1 GCA_030596185.1 Fidelibacterota bacterium
ATC
This sequence comes from Fidelibacterota bacterium, assembly GCA_030596185.1. Lineage (GTDB taxonomy): Bacteria > Fidelibacterota > Fidelibacteria > Fidelibacterales > Fidelibacteraceae > M50B103. The sequence goes on from JAUVKP010000035.1 coordinate 4, forward strand.
AAAATAAAGGCTGCCCAGAATTCTGTACCTATGACAATATTTCCAATATGAATATTCCATGAATCCGGTATGCCAAGGAAAGTATCCAGAAACTTACCGCCACCAATGGCAAAGTAAGTGATCATTGCGATAGTGAAAATGATGGAAGTTATTGCCTGTATCAATCGTGCCGTATCACCTTGATGGTTATCACCAAAACGCAGGCTCATCCATTCAGCAACGGTCATGACTTTAGAACGACGGTTCCATTTACCCATATAGATCATTAGGAATGCCATGATAAGTGTAACACCACCACGGATCTCAATATAAAATCCTTTTGCACCTATAGCGTAGACCAAGGCAACAATGATCATTGTTCCACTGATATCCAGATTGGAAGACATTCCGGATGCGCCCAATGCCCACCAAGGCAGGCTGCGGTTTCCAAGAAAGTAAGAATCGATTCCTTCTTTTGCTTTCTTTTGCATCAGCAATCCGACCACAACCATGGCGGTCAAATAAATTCCGACTATAACATAGTCTACAGTATGCATATCGATCTCCTTATAAAAATCGTGTAATTTATCCCATTCCTATGTCTTAAAAACACATTGTGCAGATGTGATCAATGCTTTATCAATATAACACCGGATGTTGGCTTTAGGGTAATATAATTCAATACGCGATCATCCGTGTAAGGATATGTAGAGAATAAATATGACCACATACCATCCGGTAGATTATAAAAAGCCTCTTTATCTTTTGAGCCATTTACCATAACGATCAGCTCATTCTCACTGTCATTATTAGGCAACATGCGATAACCTATACCAAATTCACTATCAGCAAAGAAAGGTTCAAGTTCATCTCGCGACGCTTTCCTTAATTGTGGGTAAACCTGACGCAATCTGAAAACCGATGAATAAAAATCAACAAGTTCCTTATTTTTCTTGGCTATTTGATAATTTATGTAATTTGTTGTGTTATCTTTATTGTAGGAATTTCTGTCTAGCATTCCTTGATTTTCATCAGGAAAATCATTTCTCTCAATGATCTTACTTTGTCCATATTCCTGGCCCGAATGGATCATTGCAATACCTTGTGAGGTTCCAAGAATAAATGCACCCAATTTATGATAGCGCAATTCTTCCGGTGTTAGGATATGATGAGACTCAATATTTGAGATCCCGGTATTTTCTTTACTCTTTCCAAGATAAACCCGCACAAAATCGCCAAAGGATTCATCATCATGTGATTCAAGATAATTGACGGCATGTTTCATATTTAGATATTGACCGCCATCATCTTGCAGAGATCCCAGAAGAAATCGTGAAACATTTCTTCTGGAGACACCTTCATCCCAGTTGCCGAAAATAAATCCGGGGCGGGAATGAGGATTTTGTCCCTTAATTCCGTTGCGGAATCTGTCATTCCATGCTGCCCAATTCAAGGTAGAGAAGTGTTCGGGGTTATATTTACCGCCACCCCAAGGTTCGGCAATGATCACAACATTTGGATTGACTTTTTTTGCTTCCTTGATAATGGTTTTTAATGTTTCATCATCTATCATAGACGCAAGATCAAATCGAAAACCATCAATATGATATTCTTTCATCCAATACAAAATGCTTTCGACGATCATTTTTCTTGCCATTGGACGTTCAGTCTTAAAATCATTACCGCACCCACTTGCGGAAATAAAATCCTGATTTTTATCTAAACGGTAATAGTATTTTTTATCGATCATCTTAAAAGGATTGGGGTCATAGGTACTTGTGTGATTATAGACCACATCCATAAGAACCGCAATACCGGCCCGATGTAATGATTTTACTAATGTTTTGAATTCTTTTACGCTTTTACCTTTATCATCGATGTAAGCATCTGCAATCATATTTCCTTTTGAACCGTAATAGTTTTCCGGAGCAAAAAAGAAGGTACTCATATAACCCCAATGATTACGGGCATAGGCATTCCATGAATTAAAAAGAGCGGTTGACGTATCACGAAAGGGGATCTCAATATTAGCAAAGTCATGCAGGGGAAGAAATTCGATGGCATTGACGCCTAGTTTCTTTATGTATTTGATTTTTTCAATCGCCGCCAGATATGTTCCGGGGGCATCAGTTTCAGCAGAGGGATGTGCCGTAAGATCGCGTACATGTGCTTCGTAAATGATCAGGTCCCTGGGGTCTTTAGGTTTTACCCATGTGTCGCCACCCCAGTCGAAATTATTTTTATAGATAAAACTTCGTGCGTTTATAGTATAATTGTTCTGAGTAGATACAGACGTTGAATAAGGATCAGGGATCAAAACATTCTGATTAAAAATATCCCCCTTGCCATTTTCTGCAGAGATATAATAACCGTAGTATTTATTCCACAAGCGCTTATTGGTTGAATATTCCCATACACCATCTTCATCTCTTAGCATATTATAATTAGCATAAGCTTGGTCTTTTGCGGATTTAAAGAGTGCAAGCTCAACCATATTGGCTCGAGGTGCAAAAATACGGAAAATGAAACGTCCATTTTCAACAGACAATCCCATGGTTTTATCTGAATACAATTGATCAAACTGTGATTCTGGAAATGCAGGCACGGGTTTTATAGGTTGAGCTGCATTTTCCTGAAATGCACATTGAAAAAAGAGTAGAACAAGCAGGAAAAGCAGAAGAGCTTTTTTCATTATCAATTTATCTCCATATTAAATTCACAAGGAATATACAAGTATAAAGGCAAAAGGCAAAAGGCAAAAGTGAGAAAGGCGTAAAACGTGAAGACCTTCCTGCTGGCGTCCGAACCTAGAGAGGATCTGCCGGATGGTCGAGAAAGAATGGAAACGTAAAACGTAAGACGTGAGAGGATAGAAGGTGAGACGCTAGAAGTGAGATGGAGAAGAGGAGAGAAGGGGGAAGAGGTCATCCCGGAAAACAAGATGGTAGCTTGTTTATCCGGGATCTCATTTGTATAAAGATCCACAATGTTTTCGAGGAATGAAATGATTTAGATCCCGGATAAGTTTGTGAAGAAACTTTCCGGGATGACATTTTAATTATTCCTGCTCCCTCAACTGACGGATAAGTAGCACAGACAAAGTTTAATTCTTAAATCTTATGCTCGAATGTTCGGGGGCTCGATATTTAAGGACTCCGAGCCCCGAACTCGATAAATTAAGCTCAAATTTCATTGTATTATCATCGTGTATTGAGTATTTTTCGATTGACCTCAGGCCTTCGTCGGCGGCGTATCCGCCGAACCCCGTCAGGTCCGGAAGGAAGCAGCGGCAAGCGTTTATTCTGCGCGACAAGCAACCTGGGGTCTTTTTATCATTATAAGCAGGGAACACTCATGAGTCATCAGGTTATCAGTTTAAAATATCGCCCTCAGCGTTTTGAGGATGTTATCGGTCAAGAACACATTACCATTACATTAAAGAATGCGATAGAAAAGAATCGGCTGGGACATGCTTATATTTTTTCCGGACCACGAGGAACGGGAAAAACGACCACAGCTCGTTTACTTGCAAAAGTTGTGAATTGTGAAAATCCCATAGATGGCAATCCCTGCAATGAATGTACTATTTGTCGAGAGATCACTGAAGGTCGCAGCATGGATGTGCTTGAGATCGATGGCGCATCAAACCGTGGTATTGATAGTATTCGTGATTTGCGTGAACAAGTAAAGTATCCTCCGACACGTGGAAAATATAAGGTATATATCATTGATGAATTCCATCAGATCACAAAAGATGCCTTTAACGCATTATTAAAAACCCTCGAAGAGCCACCTAAACACATATTGTTTATTTTTGCGACGACGGAACTACATAAAGTTCTGCCAACGATCTTAAGTCGCTGTCAGCGATTTGAATTTAAGCGCATTCCTTTGTTACAGGTCATTGAGCTTCTGCGGAATATTGCTAAACAGGAAGGAATCGCTATTGATGATGATTCTTTACTCCTGATCGCCAAGAAAGGGGATGGAAGTATCCGAGACAGTGAAAGCATTCTGGAACAGGTTATTGCTTTTTCCAATAAAGATATTTCTTATGAATCCATCTTGAATATTTTGGGCGTTATCCGTGAAGAAGTATTTTTTTCAATGTATCATGTAATTATTGAAGGTAAGGCTGATAAGGCTCTTGGGATCATTGATGATATGTTAATGCACGGTTATGACCTTTTGGAATTTGTGACGGTGTTCTCGATCTTCCTGCGTGATCTATATATGGTTAAAGCTCATGGGTCTGCCGATATCTTGAACACAACAGAAAATCTCAAGAAAGAATACAGCGAGTTGGCAAAAACTCAAGATGCCCATACGCTGATCAGAATGCTGTCTATTGTCAATGATGAAATAGCTAAGATCTCACGTTCTTCCAATACAAAGATCCTTGTGGAAACCTTGTTTATTAAACTATCCAATCTGCAGGATTTAAGACAACTGGATGAAATAATCGGGCAAATGAAACACGCATCGCCTCATACAAATCCCGTTGCACCTGCGGTTGCCCCGCGAGTAGAGCCAGCAATCAAGACTGCACCGGCAGCAAAAGAACTAACACCCAAGATCTACACAAGTCCTATATTGAATGGTAATATTAAAGGCTCAACACCTGCTCCAAAGAAAATTGTGGTTCCTGATAAGAAAGAAGAACCTAAAATAGAGAAAGCACCGGAGCCTGTTGAATCTAATGGTGTAAATGCGATCACTATTGAAAAAGTCAAAGATCAATGGCAAGCTGTTGTTGATTGCGTTCAACCACAAAAACCGGCGGTTGCTAGTTTACTTTGTAATGTTGGGATCAGTAGAATACAAAATGGGACATTGGTACTAATTGTAGGAGACGAATATTCCTACAATACTATCATAAGAAATGAACAAATTATCTGCTCTTGTCTGAAGAAAACATGCGGAGTACAACTTTTACTACGTGTAGAAAAGAATAAAGTACCTGATACGCAAAGAGTTATAAAGAAGCAGGAAATTGATAAAGCAACAAAGCAGATTCTCCAAAGTTTTGACGGTGAATTGCTATAATCAGTTGACAAACGTTAATTATTAATATAAATTCGTTTGATTAATTAATAATCATTTTTAGGATAAGAACGCGAAATACTTATTATTCAATAATATTCAATAAACATCAAGGAGTTGTTATATGAGGCTAAAATGGATATTAGTGGGACTCTTGTTCACTATAGGCATATCTTTTGCTGGTACAACAGGAAAAATATCCGGATATGTTTATGATTCAGCAACAGGAGCACCTTTACCCGGGGCAAACGTACTGGTCCGAAACACTTCATTGGGTGCAGCAACAAATGCTGACGGATTTTTTGTTATTCTTAACATTCCTCCCGGTGAACAAGAAGTTATGGCGACATATATCGGTTATGCAACAGTTCAGCAAACCGGTGTATTGGTAAATATTGATCTAACGACACCACTGGACTTCAATTTACAGGTTGAAGCTTTTAAAGGTGAAGAGATCATTGTTATAGCAGAACGTAAACTGGTTCAGGTTGATATTGCTTCAAGTCAGGTGAACATCAGTAAAGATGAGATCAAAGATCTACCTGCAACAAGTATTGGCGATGTTGTCGGCATGGAAGCCGGTATGAGCGGATTATCGGTTCGTCAGGGTGACCTTGATGAAACGACACTGCTTGTTGATGGTTTGGCAATGAAAGATAGCAGAACCGGAAACCCGATTTCTACCATTTCTTTATCTTCTATTGAAGAGATCATGGTTCAATCAGGTGGATTCAGTGCAGAATACAGTGATTTACAATCAGGTGTTATCAGTATTGTTACCAAAGAAGGTAGTAGTGAAAATTACAATCTGAATGTTAATGTAAAATACAGTCCCTACGCACCAAAGAATTTTGCTTTCACTGATATCAGTGGAAATGAAGTTACTTCCATGTTTGATGAAAACGCAATTTTTCTTCGCCCTTATCTTGATGAGGATGTTTGTTGGACAGGTACGGAGAACGGAGCTTGGGATCTTGCAACTCAGGGTGAATATCCTAAATTTGAAGGTTGGAACGCAATTAGTCAGGGTTTGTTGAATGATGATGATCCCGAAAATGACCTTACACCGCAAGCCTTACAAGAACAGTTTAGGTATTTGGTACGTCGCGGAGATGATTTTTATGATAAATTGATCCCCGATTATAATTTTGATGTTGGTTTTAGCGGACCCGTTCCTTTCGTATCAAAACAACTTGGAAATTTAAGATTCTATACTACTCTTGTTGCAAATCAAACTGCATACTTGCAGCCTTTAGCAACAGATAAATATAATGATTGGACATGGACAGGCAAAGTTACGGCAGACATAAATCCTAAAATGAAACTCACCTTGTTTAGTATGCAAAATCAATATTCAGGTACCGCAACCAGTTTGTCAGGTACGCCGGGTGTTTATACAAGTGGCTCGGGAGCAGTTAGCGGTGGTTGGTCAATGTCGCGCATGTTCTATCCGAACTACTATGGATTAACCCAACGTTACAATCAAATGTATGCAGCAACACTAAAGAATATGGTTAACGAAAGAACCTTCTGGGAAGGAAGTGTCGAATATTCTCAAACTGCATATAACAGTCATGAAGGTGTTGCTCGTGATACCACAACCCATGATATTTTTGACGGTGTTGATGGTGTTGACCTATATATGGACGAGAAACCTTATGGTTTTTGGAATATGGGTGTAACAACTTATGCAACGACAAATTTCTTTACAGGTTATTACCAATGGCCATATGATAGTACTAAAACCTCTCATTTACAGGCCAAATACGAAATAAAATCACAGGTAAATGACAGAAACGAAATAAAAGCAGGTGCTCAGGTACAGTATTGGAATTATGATATGAACTACGGTGCATATCGTTCGCTTTCAGCTTCGAGTGCTACAAATACTCTTTGGACCCAAAATCCTTTCCAATTAGACGCTTATATTAGCGATAAGATCGAATATGAAGGATTTGTTGCTCAAATTGGTTTACGTGGCGAATATTGGGATCCCAACTGTATGTGGTACGATATGGATTCATTACAATGGAGTGAAGAATTTATAAGTAATCTGTATAAACCTTATGCTTCAGATGATTCTCTTGAAGCTTTAACCTTTCCTACAAGAAAAGCTAAAGGGCAATTCCATCTCATGCCTCGTATTGGTATCTCACATCCTATTACCGAAACATCGAAATTATATTTCAACTATGGTCATATGTACCAGAAAATGGATCCGGACTATTATTTCCAGATGCGACGTAGGAATGATTACCGCTTATCATGGATAGGTAACCCCGAATTGGCTTTTGAAAAGACCATTTCATATGAATTGGGTTTTGACCAGGCTCTTGGTAAACAGTACTTGATCCATGTAGCAGCCTATTATAAAGATAAAAATAATCAAGCAACTACAACGACTTATCGCAGTTTGGCGGGTGTAAGTTATTCAGTCAGTGATGATAGATATTATCAGGATATTCGCGGATTGGAAGTTACATTAAAGAAACGTCGCGGTGAGTGGTTCCGTGGTTTTATTAACTTGAATTATAGTGCATACAGTACCGGAACATTCTCATGGCCTTCTGTTTATGAAGATGAAACCTCAGAAGCTTACCTTAATATGATCCAGAATACTGAAAGTAAAAAACAGGCAAAAAGCATACCGAGACCTTCTGTAAAGACAAATCTTGTTTTTCGCACACCAGCCAGTTATGGAAACTTATTGGGTAACTGGAGCTTGTCACTTCGAGGTAGTTGGTATGATGCCGGGTACTATATAAGTCGGACAAGAGGATTTTATTCAAATATTATTGAGAGACGGGATTCATGGTATTGTGATGCCAAAATATTCAAACCATTCAAATTTAATAAACTGAATGTATCCTTAGTGGTGGAAATTGATAATATTTTCAATCTCCAAAAATTGAGTTTGGCAGGACAGGCAACAGGTGCATCCTATGGTCTGGTTGACGGTTATCAGTTCGATAACTATTTTGAATCATTACATTTCCCCACAGCCGCTTATGAAGAAACGGATCAGGATCATCTCTCTCCTACTTATTATCCTGACGAAACAAAGGCAAAGGCAGACAAATACTACGATTATCGACCATCAGGTGTAGATTATCAACCCATGACGTTTGCTTCTAATCTGACACAGGTGACTGATCCTTCGATGATATACTATGTCGAAGAGACTGAAATGTGGTCAC
>JAUVKP010000077.1 GCA_030596185.1 Fidelibacterota bacterium
TAAGACAGTATTTATCTATAATCGTGAATCAACTTTACCGGAGACTAAAAAAGCAATTTGGAATCTGGTCGATAAAATGCCCAAAGCAAAAGTTTGGGTCAATTCCGATTATTTGAACACTCGAGGACTTCTCAGCTTTGATATTCCTATGGCAGAGGCATTAACTGTTGATAATGCGATCATATTCGGTGCAACACCGCATAATGTAGAAGCCCAAAAGATATATCGTTTGCCTTTGAATCCCTTTAATATTAAAGGAACGGTTGTTTCGGATACGGGTGAAATAATAAATTTGTAGAGACAAGGCAATGCCTTGTCTTTACAACATTTCAAAAATCAATTTATAATAAAAAAGCCCTCCATAAGGAGAGCTTTTTATATTTCATGTAAAATATTTTGTAGACCTGCCAGCTGGTATCCGAACGCAGAGAGGATCTGCTGGCTGGTCCCTTCTTCGCTCCGAAAAATCGGAGCTACCAGCCTTCGCGGAGCTACGGCCGGCACGGCGCAGGGCAGGCGAAAGACACAGAAAACAGCCACATCTGTCATCTCTCCGCTCCTCCCGATGAATATCGGGAGGAGCGGAGAGATCTATTCATGATACGGAAATCATTTAATCGTAAATGTAGGGGCTACTCTACACCTTCGCCTAGGCTACTCTACACCTTCGCCTAGGCTACGGTGCACAGGTTTCGTCGCCCGATGAGCAACGGGAGGCTCTAGAGCCTCCCGTACATTTGATCATGAGCAATAATAAATACCACCACATAGTCATCCTGAAAAATAATCCGGCGGATTGTTTATTCAGGATCCCTATGTAAATGCGGTTCTCAAAACCATAAGAAATAATGGATTATATTTATGCGATGATGATTGTGAATGTTAATTGATAGTGGCAATATCCCCAAATCGATTGGCGAGAATAGCATGACAAATTTATTAAAACTCAGAAGAAAATGGGTGTTCCCTTACGAAATATATATTCCCCCTAAATTAATGATAATAATGAATATAAGTATTGATATTTCATGTGTTCACACATCTTGCAAGAATAAACTCTCGGATATTCAAAGTAAAAACGCTATTACAAACCGCATATTTTGGGGCCGCCTCGCGACGACCCTCCTTCGTTAAAACTTCGGATGGGCAGGCGCATAAAGAAAATCCGACGAGTAAGGGTTAAAAACCTTGGCAGTGAAAACGAAGTGAAACATCCAAGGTTTACCGAGAGAGGAGGATTTTTAGCCAAAGGAGGGCAGCGGTGTGTTTTTTTTTGCTTCTCCCCAAGGGATCCCCTTGGGATTTTCTTTGGACAAACAAAGAAAAGAAGGGGTATATAAAGATTTGATTACTGAGAACAGTTTAATCTCTGGCTTATAAGTCGGGGTAATTGATATCTGGTAAGGTAAAAGTTTCAAAATTTCAATAAATCTCTTGAACTACGCTGTAGTTCTTTTTGATAGATGCATTTAGTCTATGCTATTTGACCGCTCTGCGGTCTTGTTAAACGTTTAACGTTTAAATTCTAAGAGTGTCGTGCTAGTTTCCAGGTCATTCGTTCAACCCCTTGGGGTTGTGATTGAGTAGGAGGCGTTTGCCCCGGGCTTTGCCCAGGTATATTCTTCTTCGACCCCATACGGGGTCTCCTTGAATATCGAACAAGGATTAACCCTTCTACTCCGTCATCTGACGGATACGCAGGCCAGGCTCTGGTATATTCTTCCTCAACCGCTTAGCGGTCGTCAATAATATATTTACAAATTTGAAATAAATACTTAGGAATCAGATAATTATGAAGGTATAATGCTGACCTAAGGATGTATTGTATAGAGAAGATTATTTCACACCTATATAAAAACAATTATTGTTGTCCTGCTGTCGTTAGACTACGTGCGTAAGTCAGATGATAGGAAATATAAAATTTACGCACAGATAAAGGAATAGATATGAACATCTATGTAGGAAATTTGAGTTACGAAACTTCAGAAAATGATTTACGCAATGTTTTTGGCGAACATGGAGCCGTTAGCAAGGTTAACGTCATCATGGACAAAATGACCGGAAAATCAAAAGGTTTCGCATTTGTCGAAATGGAAAATGATGATGAAGGCCAAAATGCAATTGAAAAATTGAATGATGCTGATCTAAACGGTCGCAATTTGAAAGTAAATCTTGCTAAACCCCGTACAGAACGCCCTGCCCGTAATAACTGGTAAGCAAAGATCACATTTTATAAAGCTCTCGTTTTCGAGAGCTTTTTTATTTCCATTAGATTTTAAGCTATTGTTGCCACATGCCTAAATCAATTAACAAATAATTCATTGCGCGATGACCCCAACGGGATCGTTGGAGCGATCTGCGGTTTGGAAAGAAAGTTCAACCCCGGCTGGGGTTATGATTGTGTGGGGAAGGTGTTTGCCCCGGGCTTTGCCCGGGTATATTCTTCTTCGACCCCATACGGGGTCTTATTAAAGATCTCTCAATAATTCATCATTCTTAAACCTTAAACTACTAAACGTTTAAACGATTTCCGTAACATGAATAGATCTCTCCGCGGAGCCTGTCCCGATGTATATCGGGAGTCGAGATGACACGTCAGGTCTGATATTTTCGTTTTACGATGTATGTTTCAGGCGTACATGTACGGGCGGGTCTCGACCCGCCCTGCTCATCGGGCGACTCTAGAGTCGCCCTTACATTTCACCCCGTCTCACGTTTTACATCTTACGTTTCACGCTCATTAAAAAAGCCCCTCACTACGGAAGGGCTCTATTTATCACAATTAGTAATTTCGGACTTCGTGCCTTTGTGCACTAGTCACCAGTTACGAGTCACCAGTTACAGTTTAGACGTCAGCATATCCAAGTATTCCTGAAGCACTTCAGGTTTACGATCGGCCATATGGGCGATACGGAAGGTTTTGCCTTTCAGCGAGCCGTAACCGTTGGACATAAGATAGCCTTCTGCTCCGGCTTCTTTTACCAATGCGGCAACGTCAATGTCACGAGTGTTCTTTACGGTTGTTACAGTATTGGAACGGTATCCTTCACCTGCAAGCAGTTCGAAACCATTATTCAAAGCCCAATTTTGAGTTGTTTTTGCCATAGCGGCGTGACGTGCATAACGAGCTTCCTGGCCTTCTTCTTCGAGGATATATTTTAACTGCATATCCAAAGCGAACATATGAGGAATACTTGGAGTGGTTGGGTATTGGTAAGGTTTGGTCTTAACGAATTTATGCAGTGTGACATAATCGAAGTAAAAACCGCGATTTTTAATACCTTTGGCTTTTTCAATAGCTTCTTCAGTCACAGATGCCATTGACATACCGGGAGGCAGTCCGAGACATTTCTGTGTAGAAGTGATACAAACATCAATACCTAGTTTATCTACATCGATCTTTACGCCACCCATTGAAGAAACGGCATCGACCAACCAAAGGACATCAGGGTATTTTTTTCGAACTTCAGAGATCGCTTCTACCGGATTCATGATACCGGTTGATGTTTCATTATGTGTTACACAAAAAACATCATATTTACCGGTTGCGAGATATTCATCGACAACTGCCGGTAGGGTAGGGTTACCCCACTCAACTTCGACTTTATCAACCGGAATACCATTAGTTTCAGCAAGCTGTGCCCAACGATTACCAAATGCACCCACAGAGAAAACAACCGCACGTTTGGCGGTAAACGATCGAACCGCTCCCTCCATCAAACCGGTACCGGATGATGAGGAAAGAAGGATGGTATTTTCAGTGTAAAAAAGTTTCCGAAGATTATCGGAAATGCGTTCCTGCAATACAGAGATGTCTTTGGTGCGATGACCGATCATCGGTGTCGCAAAGGCATCCAGGACTTCCTGTCTAACATCTACAGGACCCGGAATAAAAAGCTTTTTGGCCATGGTTGTTCCCTTTATGTTTTAGTGTTAACGACAAACAATTATACGATAATTATTTGTTACTACCAATAGTAATTCGTTGAATGTTAAATAATAATTACAAATAGCAAATATCAGCTAATATCAATAATTAGTTCTTTGACTTTTCGTTTAGGTACATGATGGATTTCATCGGCATCGCGATAGTAGCGAGTGTCCCCGGAATCTATATCGTCAATGACTACTTTTTCAGCCGGTTTCCCCAGTGCGATCACCAGGGAGATCGCATATTTTTCGTTAATTGAAAATGATTCCCGGATCTTTTCTCGTTTGATGGAGCCCAGCATACATCCACCAAAGCCTTTTTCAGCAGCAGTCAAGAGTATACTTTGAGCTGCGATCCCAACATCGACATCGGATTTTTTGGAAATATTTGTATCATTTAAAATGATAATATAGGAAGTTGGTCGTTCACCTTCACCGGGTCCGGGCCAATCCTTTAAATATCCTGCCCAAGCTGTAAATGGGAATAGGGTATTACATGATTTTATTGAATGTAATAAAATGAATTTCAGAGGCTGGTCATTTCGGGCGGAAGGTGATAGTCGGACAGAATCAATAAGATCAAACAGATCATTTTTACTTAGAGCCGGTTCCTGTTTGAACCTGCGGTAAGAGCGATTATGTAATAATAGGTCTTTAATTTTCATAACACCTCTTGGGAAAGACGGAGCATTGCTCCGTCTCTGCAATATCACTATTTATTCTGCACCTGTAAATATATTTTGATGATCTCTTCCGTACTGAGATCTTTATCAGCCTTGATATGTTTATTTAGAGTATTTTGAACCAGAGCTTTTTTATACCCTAATGATTCCAGTGCCATGATAGCATCTTTCAAATTCTGTGAAAGGGGAGAGTCAGGCAGTACACCGGAGATCTGGGTAACCTCTTCGTCAGAGATCTTATCTTTCAATTCAAGAATAATGCGTCTTGCGGTTTTATCACCCACACCCGGAGCGCGTTTGACGGAGGCAACATCACCTTGCAATATATGCTCCATAAGTTGATCATATCTAATGCCCGATAAAATATTGATCGCTTGTTTGGGGCCAATTCCGGATAATGAGATCAATTTATCGAACATTCTGCGTTCTTTCTCTTCAATGAACCCATAGAGCTGTAAAATATCTTCTCTCACATGCAAATAGGTCAATAAGCGGCACTCAGAGCCCCGTGAGGGCAATTTGTCGTAGGTGTACAGGGTAATGGCACATCCCATGCCCATATTGCCTACATTCAGAACCACAAGATTGGGTTCTTTGATCTCTATTGTACCTTCAATAAAATGTATCATTTTATATCCTATTAATTATTTTTGTGTATGTACGGGAGGCTCTCGAGCCTCCCGTTTCCAACGGGCGACTCGAGAGTCGCCCGTACATTGATTATTTATTTTTCAATTGGCCGTAACGCATTTGATTGTAATGAGTAATAGCTACTGCCAGGGCATCACTGACATCCATTTTTCCGCCGAGTGAGGGTAATTTCAGCATCTTCATTACCATGTATTTGACCTGTTCTTTTGAGGCGGATCCTACACCGGTCAATGCTTTTTTTACGATGGTCGCAGGATATTCATAGACCGGAAGATCTTTGATCTGTCCCGCTAACATCAAAACACCTCTCGCATGACCCAATTTCAAAGAAGTCCGTGGATTAACATTCGAAAACGTTTCCTCAATAGCAAATACATCCGGTTTGTGATCCTCAATGATATCACAACAGCTTCGGTAGAGTATTTCAAGTTTTTCAGGAAAATCTTTAGCTTTGGCCGTTGATATTTCTCCGGCGGCCAGAAAGTGTATCTTGGAACGATCGACCTTGATCAGTCCATAACCACTATTATTCAAACCGGGATCAACACCAAGTATTATCATTCGTGCATCTGTTCCATTATTTCTTCAGGGATCTCTGAGTTATCCCATGCTTTTTGGATATCTTCATGATCATCAAGAAGATCATAAAGTTTCATGTATTTTGTTGCATCGTCAATATTATCGATTTTCACGGTTGTTCCGGGAATCTGTTCTATATCGGCATGAACGATAGTATAACTTTCTTTTAAAG
>JAUVKP010000215.1 GCA_030596185.1 Fidelibacterota bacterium
TATATATTTCCATTGTTTTCGGTCTTTTTGGGGGTTCTTCAATCATATTTACTATTATTTGCTTTATGTAATAAAAATAATTCATAATCATGTTATTATCAAGTTAAATTAATATGTGCCATCCTACAGAATCTTTCAGGATGTGTGAACGTTCAATGCGTAGCCGCATGGGGGAAGGGTCATGTTGAGTTGTTGAAATGCTGAAGCGTTGAAGTGTTGAAAAGTTGAAGTAGGATGATCTTTAGGTTAAACTCTAAACCTTAAACTTTAAACTTATTTCTCAACCATCCGGCAGTCCACTGCGTGGCGCCAGCCGGCATAGCGGTAGCTGAGACGCGATAAATCGCGTCTTTACATACTGTTCTAATTATTGTTTGGTTATCAATTAAGGTTACTGTTTGCTTCTCGACCATCCGGCAGACCACTCCGTGGCGCCAGCCGGAAGGTCTCACATCTCACATTTCACATCTCACATTTCACATCTCATATTTCACATCTCACGTTTTACGTCTCACGTCTTACGTTTTACGTCTCACGTCTTACGTTTTACGTCTCACGTCTTACGTTTTACGTCTCACGTTTTACGCTCTTATAGATCTCTTCCAACTTCCCAATCACGACCTTTTTATCAAAGCGTTTGATCGCATCTTCACGGATCTTTTTAGGATCGTATTTTTCGGGATGATTGATCATTTCTTTCATGGCTTCCTGCAGAGTAACAGGGTTATCTATAGGAATCAGAATACCGTTTTCTTTAGTGATGATATCTGTTGCACCGCCGATATTACCGCCGATCACCGGTACACCGCAGGAAAGGGCTTCGATCAGCGAGACACCAAAGGTTTCCATCTTGCTGTAAAGCATGCAGACATCTGCTTTTTGAATGTTCTTTAGGACAACATCGCGACCGGTTTCACGGACGAATTCCACTTGTCGCGTTAAACTGCATTGCCTGGAAATATCAACAAGTTTTTTATATTCGGGGCCGTCTCCCACAACTCGGATCTTTGCCAGATGTGTGTTGCCGAGGGAAACAAAAGATTCGATGATCTTATCAATGCGCTTTTCAGGCCGTAACATGGCAACAATGAGGAAAGTGTAGCGGTTAGCAAAAGTTTTTTTTTCTAAGGGCTTGAAATAGTCCGTGTCAACCATATTGGGCACGACATGTTCGGGACAAGTCTCGGGAACTTTGAAATACTGATCAATGCGATTCATTACCGCTGAAGATGGTGTTATTAGAGCGTGGGCTTTTTTATATGTATCTTCAATGAGTTTGTGCTGAAAATCAGAGAAACCTTTAAATATCAAAAATTCTTTCAAGTGTTCTGAGATAACCACGGGTATACCCAAGTCATAAAATGTAAGAGCTGCACCTGCCCAAAGTGATGAATGTGCATGGAAAAGATCGGGTTGCCCTTCATTCTTTAGAACTTCATCCACTTGTTGTTTTAATAATTTTTTATATCTTTCGTAAAATGCTTCGGGTTTCTTGGGATGCCTGTTAATGACAAGTTGTTGATAGGTCTTAACTTTATTTTCTGTATAGACTCTCGTTCCAAGGTCTTTACGAGCAGAAAAATACTCACGCAGTGAAATAATTTCAGTGGCAATAACGACGACCTCATGACCGGCTTCAGCCAATTTTTCTGCATGATCTTTAAAGAAAGTTCCGTTGATGGGTTTAGAAGCATAGGGATACCAGGAGGGGACAATAAAGATTTTCATAGATTAGATTCGATTGTTAATGTTAATGTAGATGGTTTCAATGTCGTAATTTCTTATGCAATAGGACTGTAAGGCCTTAATGCCTAAGGTTTCAGACCAATAATGTCCAAGATTTATATAATTTGTTTTGCTTTCATAAGCAATGGCAGGTATCTGTTCAAGAATATCTCCGCAAATATAAGTATCTATTCCCTTATTCAGAGCTGCTTCATAGTAAGAGCCGGCACCACCGGATACGATGGCGATCTTTTCAGGTACTTCAGGCCCAAAGTCACAGTGATCCATGCCATAGGTTCGGCCCGGTTTTATACCTTCCGGGAGGATAGGTTTTTCATCATCTGTACCTAGTTTTGCATGAAAAGCTTCAAGTATCTCTTTTCTGGTCAGTTTTGCAGTATTTTTAACGATAAAACCCACTTCAAAGGGCTCAATGATATCCGCTGAGATACAGGTGGCCAGTTGAGCATTATTTCCCAATTCCCTGTGTCCGTCAAGAGGTAGATGTATGCCAAATAAGGAGATATCTGCATCCAGCAAAGCTTTAACTTTTACCTTTTCTCTTCCTGTCACAGAAAAGAAATCTTTACCAAATACACCATGATGTACGATCAATGCGTCAGCACCGCTTTCGATGGCTGCTTCAAGGGATAAAAGATTATAAGAAACGGCAAAAGCGATCTTTTTGATCGACTCCCGTCCTTCAATTTGCAATCCGTTCAGGCAATAGTCTTCATAATCTTCATACCTGAATAATTGACGCAGATCATCATTTAATTGTGTTCTTTTAAGCATACTATTCTTCTCCTATTACAAGTGAGATAGCAACAGGTCGGTGATCGGAAATGTTTTCTACGTACTCAGTCCAATGTCCATCTAAATATGTATCATATAATACGGTCTTTGTTTCAAAATGTTCAGAAAAAAGTTCATTAGTAATGGCTATATGATCGATATGTGATGGATAGCTGGGATAAGACCAAAGTAGATTTGATCCTTGGGCAATGCTAAGGTCAGTAAAAAAATAGGATTGTTGATCATTAAGCATAATATCAAAGACATTATTTATATCATCAGTCAGTTCATCATTCATATCACCCAAGATCACAACTCGTTCATCATTGAGATTTTCGTCGATGTATTCATCCAGTAATTCTATGGCTTCAATTCGTCTTTCGATATTTTCAATATCTCCGTATGCCTTAAGATGATTATTGATGATCACAATTTTCTTGCCATTCCAATTGGCCTCAAAAACAAAGGGTGGGCGAGGGAAGGGGCTCCAATAGCCGATATATATCTCGTAGGGATCAGTAAAAAGAGCTACTTCGGATGAGTTATATATATAAGCCAGTCCCCAGTCACCGCCTCCATTAGCTATGGCATATTCATAGTCATCCAAGCTATTAGCCAATGTTTGAAGTGATGATTCGGAACTTACTTCCTGAAGAGCAATTATATCGGGTTGCAGCGCCAGGATGGCATCCT
>JAUVKP010000025.1 GCA_030596185.1 Fidelibacterota bacterium
TGAGTCAGCAAGAATAAGCACATCTAAACCCATTTGGCGATAGTATTCACCCAATGTTGTTGCAGTGTAAACCGAAGCTTCACGAGCCGCAACCGGCATTGATGAGGTATTACAAATAATAATAGTTCGTTCCATTAATGAACGCCCCGTTTTGGGATCGATCAATTCGGGAAATTCACGAAGTGTTTCCACAACTTCACCGGCACGTTCACCGCAAGCTGCGATGATTACAATATCCACATCGGCATAACGGGACGTCAACTGTTGAAGCACTGTTTTACCTGCTCCAAATGGACCGGGAATACAATATGTTCCACCTTTGCAAACAGGGAAAAATGTATCAACGATGCGAATTTTGGTTACCATAGGTTCCGATGGAACCTTCTTTTCGTTGTAAGCGGTAATTGGGATTTTTACCGGCCAGTCAAAAGTCATAGTTACCTTGACCTCTTTACCTTTAGCATCTTTGATAACACTAATGGTTTCAGTTAGATCATAATCGCCTTCTTTAACAACAGACACGACGGTGTATTCACCTTCAAAATCAAAAGGAACCATGATCTTGTGCTGAAAAATACCTTCAGGTACTGCACCCAGAGGTGAGCCTTTATAAACCGTATCGCCAACTTTGGCTGTGGGCGTAAAATGCCATTTTTTCTTTGTATCGATAGGATCAAGAACCACACCACGCGGAAGAAAGAAACCATGCGCTTCAGCCAATGCGGGTAAAGGATTCTGCAATCCGTCATATACTTGCGATAGAATACCGGGACCTAATTTCACTGAAAGTAATTCACCGGAAAATTCAACTTCATCACCAACTTTCAAACCTTTTGTGATCTCATAAACCTGCATAAAAGCAGTATTGTTAGTGATCTTGATCACTTCTGATTTTAATCGTTCATCATTAATAAGCACATATCCAACTTCATTTTGGATAACGCTATCCTCAAATGCAACTTCGATCATATTACCGTTGATCGCTGTGATATGTCCTATTTTTTTATCGGCCATTTGAACTCCATTTTCTCTGGAAGACATCATGAAGATGCTTCATCTGTATTTTCTAAGTTTTGTTTTATCAATTTCTCAAAGGCTTCCTCGCCAAGTTCTTTTTTGAAGCTCGCTACCCGCTGCAAAAGTTGCAATTTAAGGTAGTAAAGAACAAAAAAGTCAGAATCGGAATAATGTCCAAATTCGCGTTCTTCCAACCAATCCCATCGATATTTCATGAGTTTTAATTCTATATCAAGGGGATTACCGTCCTTGATCAACTGCATGGGAAGATGAAGAAATTTATATTCGTAACCTTCCTTGGCAGCACGACGATATTCCGCCAACTCTGTTCTCACTTCATTCTCAAAAAGAAGAAAATCATTATACAACCCCGATTTATTTTGAGCTTCATAACGATTTACGAATGTTTCAGATAAACTGGCGTAGTCAGCCGGTGTCATCCATTTTTCCGCTTCTTCAAGAAAGTTCTCTTCTGATATCAATTGCTCTGAGTCCCATTTTAATCCGGGCATTTCAGCTGCAAAATATATGTATTTATCCATTAGATGATAACTCGTTACTTAAGGATCTCAGCCAATTTCGGATTTAGAAATATCCTAAGAGCTTCCAGAATACTTTCATCGGTAAAATCATAAAAGAGGTTATCCCCCTTCTTGCCAATGCGGAATCCCTTACTGATCTTTCTATCCAATTTGACTTCTATTGTACTCTTCACGCTGTTACCCAACGCGCTTTTCAATTCTGCCATAAGTGCATCAACATTCATACCATTTACAAGAACTTCGACATCACCGTCTTTTGCCCATACACCGGCAATCTTTACGATAAGGTCTTTTAGAAAATCCTGATTCATGGTTTTATCTATATCCGTAAGTAATGCTTGTTCAAGAATAGCTGTGATCTTTTCTTTTAATACAAGAACAGTATCTCGTGCCGCTTGCTTGATGGCAATCTCTGCATTTTTCTGATATGATTTTGCTTCGGATTCAGCATTTTTCTCGTACTGAGCAGCTTTATCTTTAGCTTTTTTAATGATCTCGTCAGCGTCTTTGTTAGCAGTAGCAATGATCTCTTCCGCTTGTTTTTTCGCTGCATCAACCCCATCAGCTTTAATTTTTTCTATCAGGCTGTCAAGTTTGACGTTCATTCTAACTCCTATTCTGATTCATTTATTGATTCAATGATCTTATTTGCTTTCTTTTCCGTTACTTGCATCTTGCCTGAGATCTGAGCGCCTTCTTCAACGACCAGTTTCTTAGTCACAAGTTCACCGGAAAATTCAGATTTTATGCCCAGGACAATTTTATCATCTGCATAAATCCCTTTTGTTACACGTCCATTCAAATGAACTTCTTTTGCACGGATGTTTCCATCCACCAGTCCACCCTCGGGAATACGTACAGTACCTTTCGCATCAATATTGCTTTTAATGGTACCACCGATAATAATATCGCCGTTAACATGAACAGGTCCGTCTATGACCGTGGTAGTTCCAATAATGGTGTAGGAGGGTTTTTCTTTTGTTTGCATGATATTGTTCCTCAATTTTTGTTCTTGTACTCAGGTATGACTGTTTGGGGGTCTAAAGCAAGTCCGTGATGCCAGATTTCAAAGTGAAGATGTGGACCCATACTGTAGCCCGTTTCACCCAATAAAGCGATGAGTTCGCCTTTCTTTACCCTCTGTCTTTCCTGAACATTCAAGCGGTCGTTATGACCATAAACGCTAATATAGTCATCAGCATGTGAAATGACAACCATATTTCCCAATTCAGGTGTCCAGCCTGCAAACACGACCATACCGGCTGCAGAAGCAAGAACGGGGTCACCGATCTTCCCCCCAATATCAATGCCGTAATGTTTACGCGGACCGCTCATGAATTTCTTTGTTATCAATCCTTGTGCAGGAGCTATTTCAGGTTGCCCGGACAAGAATTGTCCATTATCTTGTTCCTTGCTAGCTTCAATTAAGGCCGAATAATCTGCTGATGATCCGGATGTCAATTCCAAACCAAGCAATTCACGCATGTAGGTGTTAAATTGCTTCATTTCATTCACATCTTCCAACAATTGACGTAATTGTGCTTCCTGAGTTTTATAAGTATTGATCTTATCTTTATAATCAACATATTTATTTGCGCGGGGGATTAAAATAGCAAAAGATAGAATTAACAATAAAAGACATGTTGAAAAAACGATCTTAATAAACGTATATAAACGATGATGAAGGGTAAGAGTTTTTTGTCTACCCTGTTTACGGGGAACATAGATAAATGTAACCTTATCTGTTTTCATGAGTTCCGGATTCCACGAGATCCAGGATACGCTCCAAGTCCTCTGTGGAATAGTATGTGACTTCTATGGTACCACCGGGTTTACGGTGTTTGATTCTAACTTTTGTGCCTAATGACTGCTGCAGTGTACTTTCAAGTTTCAATACAGCGGGATCCTTTTTAACGAAAGCGGGAGATTTGCTTGCTTTAAAACCTTCATCAAGGCTTTTCCGGGTCAGTTTTTCCGCATCGCGGACACTTAAACCTTTATTTACAACTTGCTGCCAGACCCGGATCATTGCCGGAGCATTATCTGCTGCAAGAATAGCACGAGCATGGCCTGAACTTATCTTATTTTGGATCAGACTTTCTCTGATCTCCTGAGGAAGTTTTAATAAACGTAGACTATTTGTAATGGTACTTCGTTTTTTTCCTATACGTTCCGCAACAATTTCCTGAGACAAACCATAACGTTCGATGAGTGCCCGGTAAGCTAATGCTTCTTCAATAGGATTCAGATTTTCGCGTTGAACATTTTCGATCAAGGCCAATTCCATCAATTCTTCATCGCTTTCCACAGTACGAAAATATGTGGGAATGGTCTCCATACCGAGTTGCTTGCAGGCACGTAAACGGCGCTCACCGGCGACCAAAATATAATCACTCCCCTGTTTGGTCACAGTTACCGGAGTGATCAGACCGCTTTCTCGAATAGATTGAGTAAGTTCTTTTAGTTCTTCAGGAGCAAAATCCCGTCTAGGCTGATAAGGATTAGGTTTGATATCGTGGATGCTGATCTCTTTGACCGGGCTATTAAGGGCTTCCCTATCTTCTGTTTGGAAAGTTGGGATAAGAACATCTAATCCACGACCAAGTGATTTATTTTTTACCATCAATAAACTCCTCAGCCAATTTCATATAGTTCATGGCACCCGATGAATGTATGTCAAATGAAATAATTGGCTGTCCGTAACTCGGTGCTTCGCCTAGGCGTACATTACGGGAAATAATGGTTTTATATACTTTGTCACCAAAATACTTACGGACTTCTTCCTCTACCATTTTGCTAAGATTTAGGCGGGAATCGTACATGGTAAGAATAATGCCTTCAAGGTCAAGCTGAGGATTCAGGTTTTTCTGAATAAGACGAATAGTATTTAACAATTGAGTCAAACCTTCCAATGCAAAATACTCGCATTGAATGGGGATCAGAACGGAATCACCGGCTGTAAAGCTATTTACAGTCAAGAGGTTTAGTGAGGGTGGACAATCTATAAAAATAAAATCGTATTCTTTTCTAGCATTTTTAATCACTTTGCGCAAGCGAGTTTCACGGGACATCATATTGACCATTTCAATTTCTGCCCCAACAAGATCCTGACTGGCGGGAAGAATATCAAGGTACTCTAAAAAGGTTTTATGAATAGCTTCTTTATACGGAATCCTCTCAAGCAAGACATCATAGATGGTCTTATCAATATTTGCAATATCCAAACCTAAACCTGAGGAAGCATTTGCCTGAGGATCAATATCAATAATAAGAATTCTTTTTTCCATCACAGCCAGTGATGAAGCCAGGTTAATGGCAGTCGTGGTCTTACCCACTCCCCCCTTTTGATTTGCTATAACAACTATTTTTCCCATATTTCCATTCTTTTATGCATCGTGAAATATAAACGAAATTGCATTATCATACAATACAATTCCAAATATCAAGCATCAATCTTGATAAAATGATATGCCGGCTTTTCATAAGGGTGTGCTTGCAGAAATGCTTCCTTTACGGCTTGTAAATTTTCTTCCTCAATAATACACTCGACCTTGATCTCTGTAATCTTCGTATCTTCATTTTGCCTGCCGATGTATGGATTACTGTTTTCCAGGGGGCGAAATCGCCCGTTCCCCGAAGTGGTCCATGCACAGCGGTCATAATCCTTATACTTCCCGGCACCGGCTGCAAAAATGGCTTCCAGAACAGATTCGAGATCCTCTTCAGGAACATAGAAAGACAATAAGTAGCGTTTGTCAGACATGAATTGCTTCTCCAAGAGCGTTTTCTGCCGTTTCCATGATCAATTCGGAGAGGGTTGGATGTGCATGAATGGTTTCAGCCAATTCATATACTGACATTCCCTGTGTAACTGCCAGAGTCAATTCTGCAATTAATTCTGTGGCTTCTGCACCAATGCAATGAGCTCCGAGGATATTTTTTGTTTTACTATCTACAATAAGTTTCATAAATCCATCAATATGACCACTGGCAACCGCTTTCCCAATTGCCCGATAATGTACTTTTGATACTTCATAATCCATATCAGCTTCAAGGACATCTTGTTCGCGCAATCCCACGGAAGCGACTTGAGGTTCACAATAAGTACAGCCGGGGATATGATTCTTATTTAATGGCTTCACGTCCTTACCTTGAATATGATCAATGACGATCAGGCCCTCTTTGCTTGCCTTATGAGCTAAGCAAGGTGTACCGGCTACATCTCCGATAGCATAAATACCCTTAATATTTGTCTCTTGGTTCTCGTTTATTTCAATAAACCCTCTTTCGGTTTTCACACCCGCTGTCTCAAGTCCAATATCCTCTGAATTTGGCATTACACCTACAGCAGAAAGCAGCATATCAACTTTTAATTCGCTCTCCCCTTTGGGTCCTTCCAGACTCAGTGTAATACCTTCGTTACCCTTTTCCATTTTCATGACTTTGGTCGAGATAAGGGCTTTGATCTTTTGTTTTTTGAATTGTTTGTGCAATTCCTTAGATATCTCGGCATCTTCATTAGGCAAAAGTGAATCAAGTGCTTCTATGACGGTAACATTGACTCCCAAATGTTTGTAAATATATGCAAATTCAATACCTATTGCACCCGCCCCCATCACCGCCATGGAACCGGGGAGTTTATCCATTTCCAGCGCTTCGCGGCTACTGATCACATCTTTGCCATCAATCGGTATATGTGGTAATGCTTTAGACCTTGCCCCGGTAGCTATAATAATATGTGTCGCTTTAATCATTTCACGACTTTGGTCATATTTCTCTATAATTATTTGTGAGTTTCCATCAAGCCGTGCATAGCCTTCAATAACGGTAACGCCATGCTTTTTAAGTAAAAATGCAACGCCCTTAGTTAAGCGATCGGCCACCGCTCGCGAACGTGCAACGATCCTGGGCATATTTACTCTAAAACCATCTACCTCTATTCCCAGTTCCTCGGCGGAACTAATATCACGCAGAGCGTTAACAGAACGAATAATTGCCTTGGTAGGAATACAGCCCCAATTAAGACATATACCCCCAATGTGTTCCTTTTCAATTATGACCGTATTTAAACCACGCTGAGCTCCGCGAATAGCAGCAACATAACCACCCGGACCGGATCCGATAACGGCAAGATCAAATTTATTCATCGTGTAATTAACTCCTTATTTCAGAACTGTCATCTTTCTACTAAGCGATATGACTTTTGTATGTAGTGTGTAAAGATATATACCTGAAGCCATACTTGATGCATCCAGTAACATATTATGAGTTCCAGCCTCGAGGTGTCCGGAAAATACCTGTTTCACTCGATGACCGTTCAGATCGTGTATATCAAGAATAACATTTTCACTTTGTTGAAGAGTAAAATGTATCGTTGTCAAAGGATTAAAGGGATTGGGATAATTTTGTTCCAGACTTAGATTATATGGAATAAATATATCCTCTGAAACTGCAGTAGAAAAGGAGGCTCTCTGTACACAATTCAAGCCCCTATCTGTTAATATGAACTCATAATTTGCGCCATCATTGTTAACGATCGCCCCTGAAGGTTGCATAGTCATAACTTGATTTTGGAGATAAGATTCAGGTACAGAAGAAGTCACTTCTTTTGCGACGGCATCCCCGGAAATGATATCATACCAGGGCGCTCCAAACATATAAAGTATTTCATCGGTATCGACATCAATGGCGACCCACCGGGCAGCATGCGAAGGAGCAGGAGCATTTCCGGTATTCACGCTGATCATTGCTCTATTGTGATTGCCAAATAGCAAAATACCTTCTTCCTTATCGATCCAATCCAGTGATGTTGCCCAAGCAACATAGGTAATTATATTCGTATCAGTCTCTTCGGAATAATTTCCGATCGTATCAACGATTGTAAAAGGCTGAGTTGCAGGGTCAGATGATTCATACACAAAAATACCCTGACCATTGCTATGCGTCGCGGAAAACAGCTGTGTAATACCGGTGGCTTTCGTTCTTACTTGTATTGCATTTTGCAAGGTAGGTGTCAGACTTATACCGGCTGCGACAAAATTAAGATCTTCATCAAGCACATTTAATTGTTCATACTGAGGATAAGGTGCAAAATATATATAACTGCAATCCTGTACTGCAGAAACATGCGTTCTGAGTGGTTTGCCCACTTCAAGAGGATCCCATTTTGCAATAGCGGAACCATCTCTGTAATCTATTTTATAAAGTGTGGATCTTGCGGTGTATAGAATATTACCAAATGCATCAATAGAAATACCACGACAGTAGCCATTACGATCATTTTCCGTATAGAGTGTATCCTTGCTTCCATCTCCAAATTCCAATAATTCGATCAGGGAAAATGAAGCCTCAGTACTATCCGGCAAAAAACATCTGATACCGGTTAAATGGATAGTATCACCGGGAGATTTCACGATCTCGTTACTGAATCCGGAATTAAATCCGAACCAGTATTTCCCATCGGGATCAATGACCATACCGTATGGTTGACTCTGATTACCTTCATCATTTCCATAGTAATCTAAGCTGTTCACCCTTATTGAGTCGTCACCTCCAAAATTGAATAGCAAATCTTGAAAATAATATCCGGGAATACCCGCTAACAAGGGAGAAAGTGTAAGAACTAGCACTAGCAACCCCATCATAGCTAATCTTGAATATTTTCTTCTAATTATTGGTTTCATGGTATCTCATTTGATATAATTATTTCTTTTCGAAGATACTATGTTTTTGTGAAACGGGCAAACAAAAGTACAAAGGCAAAAATAAATAATAAAGTAGAGACAAGGCATTGCCTTGTCTAGCCTTAAAAGTTTTTGATTATGAATTATGGATTATGAATTATGAGAGTCGGGGGTCGAGAGTTGATGGTTGATGGTTGATGGTTGAAAAGAAATATTTTATTTTGAAACATGATTAGCCCCGGGTTTTAACCCGGGGATCAATGATGTAAATAAATTGGGGTTTTAACCCCGTCCTTGTTCAACCCCGTCGGGGTTGAAATAATGGGAGAGCCTTGTCTGATTAAAAGAACGGAGTAGAGACGCTAGGATAGCGTCTTTGATTGAAAAGGCAAATAAGGGTTTATGATTGCCTGCCGGCCGTATCCGCCAGCTGGCGGAGTAGGCTGGAGGGTCGATAGTTGAAAAGAAATATTTTATTATAAAACATG